>JAGLQA010000574.1 GCA_023137075.1 Candidatus Aminicenantota bacterium | reverse complement strand
TCGATTCACCTGAATTTTCACCTTTTTTCACCCAAAATCCAGCCCGGATAGACTATTGGCGAGCGACAGCTTGAAAAATGTCTCATTATCTATTAATATAGACAGGTACAATAAAAGGACAATCTTATGAATATCGAAAAAGCGGACAAAAACGTACCTGTCTTTCGGATTATCGTTATATTTTTTTTAATTTATGCTGTTTTTTTTGTTTTTCAAACCGGTTTTTCCGCTGGTGGGGAATGGTGTTTTTGCCTGGCCGATGATGCCATGATATCCATGAAATACGCAAAGAATCTAAGCGAGGGTAACGGGTTGGTATGGCAGGCCGGAGAAGAACGGGTAGAAGGGTTCACCAACCTCCTCTGGGTATTATATATGGCAATCTTCCATCTTTTTTCTATCCCTGCTGCCAAAATGAGTCTTTTTATTCAGCTTAGTTGTGTTGTTTTCCTGGTTATCAATTTGTTTGTGGTCCGGAAGTTGGCCGGTATCCTATCGGGTAACTCCTACCTGGTTGAGATCACGGCCGTATTTTTTACCGCCTTCTATTTCCCCTTGAATTACTGGTCGATTCACGGCTTTGAAACGGGAATTTTGACACTGCTCATCAATACGTCGCTCTTGCTCTACCTGCGGGCCGGAGAAGACGACCGAAAACATTTGCTTCCCTTTGTCATTTTGGCTGTAAGTACACTGATACGGCTTGACATGGCGGTGCCCTATTTCATGTTATTCATCTTCCACCTGTTCTCTATGAAAAAAAATAGGATCAGGAAAAGCCTCACTTTTTTAGCCCCGCTTTTGATAGTGCTGGCGGCACAAACGGTTTTCCGGTTCCTGTATTACGGGGAACTGCTGCCGAACGCTTATTACCTGAAAATGACCGGTTACCCGGCTTTTTTAAGAATCCTTAGAGGATTCCTGGTATTTATCGATTTCCTGTGGAAACCGGCTTTCCTTTTATACCTGCTGCCCCTGGTGTTGGTGTTTTCTAAGAAATCTAAAACCCTCCGCCTGCCGGCCCTGCTCGTATTAGGCCAGGTTGGGTACAGCATATACGTGGGGGGCGATTCCTGGGAGTGGTACGGCATCTGCAACCGTTTCATTGTCGTCGCGATGCCTCTTTTCTTTATCCTGTTCGCCTCGGCAATTCACAAGATGATCGAACAATATCAACGACGGCCTTTCACCAAATTCCATCGTTATTTGTCAAAGGTCTATTTAATCGCTTTTTTAATCCTGGGCCAGTTTGCTTTTAACGCGACCAACAAACGGGATGATTTCGCCCCCTGGTTGTTGACGAATCCGCCTTTTGAAGTGGAGGGAATCAAGGCCAATCTCGACATGGGATTATTAATCGAAAAAATAACCTTCCCGGACGCCAAAATTGCCCTGACCTGGGCCGGGACAGTCCCCTATTTTATTAACCGGAAATACATCGACCTGTTGGGTAAAAACGACAGGAAGATTGCCCGCACCCGGATGCATCGCTTCGAAGATACCGAACCGCTCTTCTCCAACAATTTTTTGAAAAGTCCATATACCTTTTTTTACCCGGGACATCTGAAATGGGACTTCGATTATTCCATCAGCCGGCTCAAACCCGATGTGATAATGCAAATATGGGGTAACCAGGACGAGTTATTCCCACTATTAGAGAAGGATTATATCGCCCTCAAAGCATTCAGTATCAAGGATTTTCAGATTATATTAAAGAAAAACTCCCCCCATATCAACTGGGAAGTCATCGGCTCTTTCAACAACAGGCGCGGCAACTCCCGGAGAATTCAAAAAAAATAATTTTTTTTCCGGGTGTAAACCTTTTTTTTTATCGCTACGTTATGTAGTATGAAGCCCAAAAAAAAAGGCTTCTTAAAAGGAGTACCGATGATAAAACGAGCCGGTCATAAAAAAACAACCGAATGAAAAATTTACAGGAGAAAACCGATGCTAATATCGATAGAGACAATGAACTTATCCGCCTGCTCAAAGAGGGAAACCGGCAGGCCTTTACGGAGATTATCAGGCTCTACCAGAAAGGTGTTTTTAAGGTGGCTTACGGTTTCTTCCGGGACAGGGACGACGCCATGGAAATAGTGCAGGAGACATTTATGAGAGTTTATGAAAAGATCGACAGGTTCGGTAACCACAGCAGTTTTAAAAATTGGGTCTACCGCATCGCCACCAATCTATGCATCGACTACTACCGGAAATTTAAGAGCAAAAAAATCCATTCCCAGGACATAAGTGAACTCGATGACATGCACAGCAGCGACACGGTGCCCCCCGAGGAGCGCTTAGACCGGCAGAATTTTAAAAAGAACCTGGAAGAGTCCCTGCAAACTCTTTCAAAGCGGCAAAAAATGATTTTTGTAATGAAACATTTCAACGCGTTAAAATACAAGGAGATATCCGGTATACTTAATATATCGGTGGGAACCGTCAAATCGCTTCACCACCGGGCCGCCAGGGCCCTTAAGAAAAAATTAGCCTATTATGAGGTGACATCGTGAAATCCTGCAAAGAGATAAATGACATAATAATCGATTATGCCGGCGGCGATATTTCCGCCGAAGAAATGCGGCAGGCGAAAGAGCACCTGAAGGTCTGCGGCCGCTGCAAAAAGGGATACCGGAAGTACGTAGAAATTTTTGAGAACATGGAGTCCTTAAACCGGGAAAGCGAACTGCTGATGAAAAAGATCGACTGGGAGAAAAATGCGCAGGATATCAGCCGCGGTATTCGTTTGAAAGGCACGCCGGCAGAGAAAAAATTCTCTTTCACATCAAATATGCTAAACTGGAAAATTCTGGTGCCCATCACGACGGCTGTCCTTTTATTCGGTATCTACCTGGGTTACCTTTTGTTCCACGCGTCACCGGGCGAAGGAATTTTTCGGGCCGAATCCGCGCAGCAGCAAGTTTCCCTGGCCCGCTTAGAAGCGCTGCTGGCCGAAAAAGAGGTTTCCGGTTACTTTAAAGAAGCGCAGCTTGTCTTAACGGACTTGATGAGACGATGCGACGTAGAAGGGGATGTGTTTTACCAGGACCGTTTAAATCGAGGACGGGTAAAACTGCTGTTGAGCCGGAGCAAATATTTTACCCGGCATCTCGATAGCCCCCGGCTGCTGAGCTCCAGGAACCTGCTTCAAAAGATCAAATGGCTGCTTTATGAAATATTGACCCTGGATGATGCGGTTTCATGCCGGCAATTACAGCAAATCCAGGATTACATCCGCCAGGAGCGGCTGCTTCTTAAGATACGATTAATAGGAAAAGATATAACCGAGGTTTAACATGAAAATAAAAAAGTTAATCATATGCTGCTTTTTGATAACACTGACAGCGGCACTGCTCATGGCCCGGAACGACCGGGATATTTTCGATAAAGCCAAGATGGGCCTTTTCGACAAGAAATGGCAGCAGGCATTAAAGGGACTCGATACCATCATCAGGGATTTTCCCGGCAGTAATTTTTATTCGCTGGCCTATTTTTATAAAGGGAAGTGTCTCGAGGAATTGGAAAGATATAAAGACGCGTTGAAATGCTACCGGGTTTTCCTGGATATTTCCGATAATAAAGAGTTGAAAGAAGAGGCTGCCGCAGCAATTATGAACCAGTATTTTGCTCTCTACGAAAAAGGAGAGAAAAAGTATTTAGATAAAATCAAAGGGTTTTTAGACAGCAGGGATTGGGGGGTGCGCACCTTTGCCGCCTTTAAACTGAGCTATGTAAAAGATAAAAAAGCAGCTGCCCTGGCCGTACCGGTTCTTAAAAAAATCGTATTACTGGAGGACGACGTGGAACTCGTGGACAGGGCGAAAATTGCCCTGATGCGCATCGATCCCGACTATCTGAAAAACCTGGCCGGGGCGAAAAAGGTAGAGGCTGCCACCTTGCATATTCAAATTTACGACAAAAAATCGAAAAAAGACAGCCTTTCTCTCAATATTCCCTTTGCCCTGGCACGACTGGCCTTAGGAGCTATTCCGGAAAAAGAGAAAAAAGCATTAAAGCAGAAGGGGTATGACCTGGACGGAATTGTAAGAGCCTTGATTGAGAGCGATCATATCATAAAGATCGAATCGGAAGAATCGTTGTTGAAAATATGGATCGATTAGGCGTTAATAGGGGGCGGATGTAATGAAAAAATACACAGGTAGTAAAAAGTCAATCGATTGCGGCTGCATTAAAAATAAACGTAAAAAAGAGGAAAAACTTGCAAGTTTAAAATCTTTATAAACAGGAGAAAAAAAATGAAAAAATTAATATTGGTTATCTTTATCATTTTCATCTTGGTTGTCGGCACGAGTACGGTTTTCGCGGATTCGGCGGATGATTACAAGGTTATCAAAAAGGTGTCAAAAAACAAGCAAAATTCGGGCGATCTCACCTGGTTCAGGGTGGAAATAATCGAAAAGACCGGTAAGAAAAGCAAAATAAAAATCAAACTGCCGATTTTTTTGGTTGAAACCCTGGCCGACTGCACGGAAGGGGCGATTAACCTGGAAAACAAATGCAAATTCAACCTGAAAAAGGTGTTGGCGGATTTAAAAAAGTACGGGCCCATGACATTGGTCGAAATCGAAAGCGATGATGCTGACATAAGGGTCTGGTTTGAATAACAAACCCGGTAGAGGCAAAGAGGTGGGCGCCTCTTTGCCTCTATTAATCGCGCCAACCGAACCCGGGTGAAACCGGGCAAAAGGAGAGGAAAGGTTTTTTTAAAAAAAAAATTTATTTTTTGGTTTTTTCTCTTTACAAATTGGAAATTTTTCATTAAAATACATATATGATGAAATTTTTAGTTCTTTGAAATATCGTCATATATAAGGACCTCAGAAGTTGAAAAAAAGTTGTACCGGGCCAAAAATTTAAAACGTAAAAAGAAACAAAAAAACGAGGAGGTAAAGCAATATGATGAAACCAAAAAAAGGTACTATCTTTAAGTTTATCATGGTTATCTTCGTAATAATCATGATAAAAACGAATGTATTGGCGCTGATCTGGGCCAATGAATCGGAGGGATCCGTTATTCCCCCCGAAGGTAATAAAGGCACTTCCATGCGCAGCTTCATTATAAACGCAGCAGGAGATTTTCTGCAATCTTATTCAAACATGCTGACTTTCTTGAATAAGATTGAACGATCGGAGCTGGAAGGCTTAAACTATACCGAGATTCAATCTTACTTAGATAGTGCGATCGAGTACATGACCGAAGTTAAAACAGCTTATGTGGAAATAACCCACGAAGCCGATATGTCGACTTACAACCAGGAAGTGATTTATAAGTTACTCATTTTCGATTACAACGCCTATGAGAAGGCAAATGCCCTGAATCACACTATATTTATCGATGTGGAATCCTACTTGAAAAAGGGAGATGTTAAAGGCATCTACCACAAACTGCTCGCGGATGTCGAAGGAATGCTAAACATTTTAGCGATTATAAAAGAGAAGGTTGATGCTAACATATTCCCCGGGATTTCCGATCTTCACCGGGTGAATCAATATTATTCTCAATCTTTGCTCTTCGGGCAATATACTGCCGAGGTGTTTATAGAAATTAAAAAATAGACCGAATTATGAAAGCTTTCTTTCGTTTTTTTATTATTGAATTTAAAAGGCTTACCAGGAAACGGAATTTAATCCTGTTTTTGTTATTCTTATGTCTTTCTCTCTACTTTGTTCAGGAAGGGATAGACGATTACAAGAGAGTCATACAGAACAAAGAGAATTTCCGGCAGGTGGAGAGAATAAATATCAAAAAATTCGTGAATTATCTCCAATACGGAACCTATGGATTCCGGATGATGTTTATTCCTTCACCTTTGAATATCCTTTTTGTCAATTCCGGCGCGATCTCGGAATTAACCGCCTTCGTGGATTCCGGGGCCAGGTTGAGAATCTACAACTCTTTTATCGGTAAAAATCTTTATGCGGAAAGATCCGGGGGATTTAAAGACTTTTTCGGTATCATACTACTCTTAGGAAGCCTTTTGTCCCTGTTCTCAGGTTACGATTCCCTTAATCACAGGGAGTATTTGAAATTTATGTCCAGTATTCTAAGTTACAAAAAAGTATACTTTTCAATTTTCTGGTCGCGGATTCTTCTGTTCAACCTGTTTTTTCTTTTTACCGTCGGATGCGCACTGCTTTTAATGATAGTAAACGGTATTTCTCTATCTACCGGCGAGTACCTTAACCTATTGGTTTACCTTCTTGTCATGATGCTCCTGTTTTTGTTTTTTTCGTTATTAGGGGTCATCTCCGGGAGTATCCGGTCAAAATCCCTTGGTATTGTAACCATCATTATCCTGTGGTTTGTTTTCATCTTCTTGCTGCCGGGAGCCGTCTCAAAAATCGTGGCCAAGAAAGCGGATAATATCACCTCCGCGTACAATCTTGAACAGGAGAAGTTGAAGATTTTAACCGATTTTGAACGGGAAGTATTATACAAAGTGCGAAATACGGCCAACAAAGAGGAGAAGGAAAAATTGAGGAGAACCTTAGTGGAGAATTACTGGAACACCGAATTCAAAGTACTCCAGAAAATCGAGAAAAAAATGCAATCCGACATGAACGCCAACTTGAAGTACTACCAGAGGCTTTCCCTACTCTTCCCATCAACCTTCTATCTCCTGGTTAATAATGAAATCAGCAGTAGGGGATATGAGAATTTTTTCGACTTTTATCAATATATCCAGAAACTTCAGCTTCAGTTTGTGAGATTCTACTGTGACAAGAGATTCTATTCCGTTCACGGCGGCATTGAATCGTTTATCAAGGGTGAAGAGAATATTTTTTATGCCAGGAGTCGACGCCCCGCCTATTTCCTGGCCGGGGTTTTGCTGACGATATTTTACATTATCCTGCTATATATAGTATCCTATTCCCGGTTTAAAAAATTCTTATTTGTAGTCTCTGACAAAACCGGCCCGGATCCCAATAAGTTAAACCTGAACATAAATAGCGGTGAATCAGTGGTTCTGCTTACGACAGCCGATACGATCATCGATCAATTATACAATGTTTTTTCCGGCATTGCGAGAGGATTTAAAGGGCGAGTAACCTTAAACAAGAACAATATCGTCCCGGAGAAAACCAAGCAAAAAGAAGATTTTATCTACCTTTGCCAGCCGGATAAAATACCCGGAAATATCGTTGTAGGTGATTTTATCAATTTTTTCAAAAAAATACTTCACTTTCGTGGAGAAGATATTCAAAAATTTATCGAAACGCTTAATATTGAAAAATTATCCAAAAAAAGGATGAATGAACTCGAGGATAAAGAAAAAGGGAGTTTCTTGTTTACCTTTGCCCAATTGAAAAAGAGCGGCATTTACATCATTCATGATTTTGCAAAAGGAATGCCCATCGACTTTATTATCGATTTGAAAGAACAGATCAAAGGATTAAAAGCAGGGGGCGCTTCGATCTTGTATTTAAGTAATGATGTGCTCCTGGCCACCCGGATCGGTGACCGCGTGACCTATCTTCTAACCGATCCTTCTTTGCCTCAATGTCTCGATAATTACACAACTCTTTAAGGAAGATATCTCATTGCGATACCCTACAGCGGCCGCCTTCCTTCGGAAAACTTTATTGAATCTTTGTAATATGGTAAAATTAGAATGGAAGAAAATGTACGAAGTTGAAAAAATCGGTAACCTGGTACTTATCACCCTTGAAGGGGATGTGAGCGAAGAGGAGATCGCTTCCATAAAAGATCAATTGAAAAAAGTAGCGGAAGTACCCAACGACGATGTGGTAGTAAGCTTCAATCTCACAAAATTGAAAAAATCGACGTCCTTCGAAATCGAAAACCGGAAAAACGAGTTGCTGAAATTCTGTCATCTTTCCGGGTTGAGAGTCTATTCATACCGTTTTGAATAAATGGAGCGGGGACACACATAAATGGAACAAGAAATCGCACTGATTTTTAATCCTTCCGCAGGAAGGGGAAAGGCGAATCGCAAACGAAAAAAGATGGAAGCCTGCCTCAAGGCCCAACATATCCCCTATAAAATTTTTGTAACCCGGAGCGAAGCCCACTTAGTTCAGATCGCCACCCATGCGGTGCATAAGTACCCGGTGATTGTGGGCGCAGGTGGAGATACTACCCTTACCATCATTGCCCAGCAGATTCTTCGCTGCAAGAAAGGTAATACCCTGGGGGTTATCAGCTTAGGATCCGTCAATGACCTGGCAAGGGAAATCGGTGTTCATAAAATAGAACACGCCTGCCGCGCCATTAAACGGGGCCGTTCTGTAGCCTTAGACGTCGGCGTTCTCAAGACGGGAGTTCATGAGGATCCTTTTTTTTTCCTCGGGCAGGCCAGCTTAGGGCTTGGTGTGGAGGTAAATCGATATGTAGATATCTGGATGGGAAAGCATACCTTATTGGCCCGTTTTTATTTCATGGCCCAGGGGCTTGCCGCGGTAGGCGGTTTTTATGACTCCTACAAACGGAAAACTGTGCCCTTGAATGTAGACCTGAAACAGGCGGAAGGCACGACGTCGCTTTTTTCACCCTTTATCATTTTTACCAATACGTCGATAAACGCCCGTGCATTTCGGCTGAGTCCCCTTGCCAGCCCGGTTGACGGGTTATTGGACTGTTGTATCCTGAACGCCTCGACCTTTCCCAATTTTGTTAACGCATTGATCCATATTAAACGGCAAACCCACGTAGAAACGAACAAGATGGAAATCATCCGGGATAAGTATTTCAAAATTTACGCTCCCCATCCTATCGAGATTCAGGCGGACGGAGAAATTTTCCAGACCAATGGCGAGATAGAAATTTCTACGTTACCCCGGGCATTGAAAGTTATCGTAAACCCGGAAGCATTACACTGGATGCACTAATTTTACTCTTCCGCAGCTTACGAACGGTAATATTGTCCTAAGATTTCAGCCACTTCAGGGCGGGAAAATTCGGGAGGCAGCGCCTCTCCATTCGACAACATCTCCCTGACTTTCGTACCCGAAAGGAAGATAAAATCATCTTTGCTGTGGTTCTCCACGCGGCTCATCATCACGATTTTGTTTAATTTCTTTGACCAGGCCGTATGGTCAGCCTGGAAGATTTCTATTTCCAACGCGTCTTTGGGCACCTCTTTTTCGAATATTTCCTGGGCATCAAAGGGACCGTAGTAACTGCCCACGCCGGCATGATCCCGGCCCACGATCAGGTGGGAGCAGCCGCAGTTCTGGCGAAAAACAGCATGGAGCACAGCTTCCCTGGGGCCGGCATAAAGCATATCGAAACCATAGCCGGTAATCAAAACGGTATTAGGTGGGAAGTAGAGCTCAACCATTTTGCGTATCGCGGCATCGCGCACATCGGCTGGGATGTCGCCTTTCTTTAACTTACCTAAAAGCATATGGATGAGGATACCGTCTGCCCCAACGCCCTCTTTAGCCATTTTGCAAAGTTCCTCGTGGGCCCGGTGCATCGGGTTCCGGGTCTGGAAAGCCACGACTTTCTCCCAACCCGCTTTTGAAATCTCTTCCCGGATTTGATAAGCGGTTCGAAAAGTGCCGGGAAAATCTGTTTCGAAGTAAGAGAAGTTCAGCACTTTGATAGGGCCGGAGATCAGGAAGTTACCCGGGGCATTAAAAGCGGCCACTCCCGGGTGCTCCGCATCCAATGTCCTGAATATCTTTTGGGTGATGAATTCTTTTTTTTCCGCGGACAGTTCTTCCAGCGCCGCCACATCCTGAACTGCCAGGACCGGGTTTCCCGCCACATTGGGATCGCGCAGGGCTATGCGCTTTGCCCCCGAGATGGATGATATGTCGGCGCTGGTAACCATATTCAGTATCGGCACCGGAAAAAAAGTACCGTCAGCGGTAACCATCTTCTCTGCGGTGCCGACAGCGTCCGCTTCATTCATATAGCCGGTTAGGGGATTAAAGTAGCCGCATCCCAACATAACGGCATTTGCCGCTGCCGCGGAACCGACAACAATTGCGGGCAGAGACTCCGCCTCTTTTTTAAGTTCGTTTCTTACCTTATCATCGTTTACATATAACGGTTTCAAACGGCCGGAACCGTGGGGTTTAATCATGTCTTGCTCCTTATTACATTTCCCCCGCGGGTCAACCACCGCAGCGGGAAAAGCGATTGATTTCGGTTATATAATATATACGTTTTTCTGAAGTCCATTCGAAAAACGGCCCCCTACCTGAGGGTAAGGTGAAAATATGCCGAACATGCCGGTACGGACCAACATGCTGTGTCATAAGCATTATTATATATAACAACCGGAGAAAGTCAAGCCCCAATCTTAAATCTCAGCAGTTCTGATTTTAGCCACGGATTCACGCGGATTTCAAAAAAACAAACCAACCCTACTATGCCTTATTCGGTAATTTCCCCGATGCAGCGCCTTCTATTGCCAAATCGATCTATTATTTAGCAAGAAATGAGTTTAAAAAAGACATGATTAGAATTCCTGGACCCCGACACTGTGTTGAAAAAAACACTCGAAATAAACTATAATCCCTCAAGGTGTCGATATGAAAGTAAAGGATGTTATAAAAATGTTTGGGTCTATAAA
>JAGLQA010000573.1 GCA_023137075.1 Candidatus Aminicenantota bacterium | reverse complement strand
CTTTCATTTGAATTTCCTCCTTTTTGATTGATAATAATTTTTAAAAATTGTCCCAAAACGACTGCTCCATAGGAAAATCGTTTTTTCTTCATATAAATAATATAGGAAATAATGCTCCAATTGTCAAATGATAAAAAGGAATTAAACACAGTTTTGTGGTCTATTTTTTGCTAATCAAGAGTTAATTCGGATAAAAAATTTAATGTAAAGCAAATCCCTATTTTAATTTTTTTTACATTCTCATTCGCTATCACGACTAATTTCTTCAACATTATTTTTTTCTATAAACTGAGTTTATGGAGATATTCATCTGCATTAAGAAAAAGTCGGCTACATTGAGAATTCCGGTTGGTGAAGACCTGGCTGATAGAGGATTACTTTAACAACAGCGTGGATATCTCCATTTTAGAGTTTAATACCGATATATCGGCTGATTTTTCTACTCCGGGAACTTTCGCATCGCCTTCCCACTGCCAAAGATGATAGCTGGTCCAACCTTCAGGAAGTTTCGGGGATTCCACATCGTATTCGGCGAGCCAAATGGGGTAACTACCGAATTTGTCGTTCATGTTGGCGTTCCAGAAACCGCAGTCCGTGTAGATAATGGGTTTTATATCGTAATGTTTTTCCAGGATATTTAAGAAGGTTTGGAAACGGGAGATGAAACCGGGCTTGCTGTCTTTGCCGATGACTTCGATATCCACCACAGGCGCGAGATCGCCTTTTTCTAAGGTAACATTGCCGATGAAAAAGTTAGCCTGTTCCTTCGGGTCATCTTCAGTGACGTAGAAGTGATAAATCCCGCGAATCAAACCCGCCTTTTTAATGGCCGGCCAATTAACGGCGAACATGGGATCTTTATAGTCAACCCCTTCCGTAACTTTAGCAAAGGCGAAAGAATACCCGGCGGCTTTTACCTTGCCCCAATCTACGGAGCCGCTGAAGTGGGAAACGTCGATTCCGGTAACCTTCTTCATTTTTGCATCCATGGATTTTTTTTTGCCCGCACTCTTCGAATCCGCTGTGCATGGCTTCTGGGTTGTTATCGCGATAAATAAAGCGAGCAATAAAAAAAGTATAACCTTCTTTCGTACCAGGTTTCGTTTCATTACAAACCTCCAAATATATTTTAGTATAAATATGTCATCCTATATATTTTATTGATCCGTTTTTTCTCGAAGTTTATTATCGGCAGCCACTGCCTTTTTAATTAATGGCCGGAAGAAAAGCCAGGCAAAGAGGGGCAGACCGAAGGCCCAGATAAAAGGTAAAAAATCCGCTGCGGTGAAACGGGGAAACCCGGCAAAAACGAAGCTGTAAAACTGCGAGAATTCCAGCCAGAAAACCATCTGAACGATCAGGCAGAGAAAACAGAAGTATTTGACAACAAAAACCTGGTACAATAAGGAAAAAATAGTATAAGGTAAGGTCAGGAGATTGAGGATGCCTAACAAATAAACCTGGTTGAAAAAATGCGGGTTAACCACTGAAAAACAAATCAGGATGATACCGCCTGAAAAATATATCCCACCGATATCGGCCATTGGGATCAGGCCGAATAATTTGGAAGCCGGGGACTTCATGACTGCATGGCAGTCGATTTTTTCCCACTTAGGGCAAATGGCATCAAAGAGGGGGTGGCCGAGTTCTCCTAATATCAATAGGAAGCTGGCCGCAAAGCCGACGATTTTTAGTATGACGATCAGGATAGCCAACCGCTGGTTGCTGCCTATTATCCAGCTTAAAATAAAAGTGGCCAGCAGCAGAGCGGTAAATCCTGCAATCACGACCCGGTTCGGGAAAATTTGCCCTTTTTTAATTGTATTCATTTTGTGATTATTTCTTTACCTTTCCTTTTACATTCCGGATGGATAGGGAACCGCTTCCTGAACTTTTAATGATGACATCTTTTTCTACGCCATCGATATATATCCCGCCGGAGCCATCGTCAACCACCACGGAACCGCCGATTTCGTAAATTTTTATTTCACCGGAACTGTCATCGATATCTACATTCCCGGAAATACCTTTTATTTTTATTTCACCGGAACTGTCGTTTATCCGAATATTTCCTTTTATTTCTTCAGCCTTTATGCTGCCCGAACCATCGTCGATTTTGATGTCACCGGATATGTTATATAAATCCACTGAACCGGAGCCGTCGTCAACGGCAACCTTGCCGTCTATGTTTTTTATTTCTATGGTTCCGGAGCCATCCTCAACTTTAACGCCGTTACCCATATCGGCAATTTCGATCAAACCGGAGCCGTCGTCGATATCTAAGAAGAGATTTTTCGGTACCCGGATATCTAAGTTAATTAACACGGATCTCGGCCTTTTAAAGATTGAAGATTTTACCTTGCTCACAAGCACAGCCCTATCGCCTCTTTTTTTTAGGGTAAGAATTATCTTGTCCTTAATGAAAAATTCGGCATCATCCTTGTCATAACCTTTAATCCGGATGGTTGCCTTCACTTCGACCTGCTTTAAACCGGCTTCACCCGTGATCTTCAGGTAGCCCGATCCGCAGTCGGCTTCAAAGTTCTCGATTCCCGCAGCAGGCAAGGTTAATTGCTTTTCTTTTTCATAGACGGAAGCGACCAGCGAAAATGATATAAACAAAATAATAAGTATAATCGTTGAAAATTTCATGTTTATTTACCTCCTAAACTTTATTTTTCTTTGTTTCAATATTCTAATAACGGAAAGATGATAAGAATAGTTTCAAAAAAAATCCAATCATTGAGGATTTTTTTAAAAACGTCGACCGCTTGCTGCCAATCTAAAGTTTACATCCCCTTCCCCGAGGCATTAACTACTCTTTTTTCTTTTCGCCCTCTTTTTCTTTATTGACTTCACCGATTAATATGGCGCCTTCTTCTACGACCAGTACTTTGGATTTTAAGTTCCCGTAATATCTTCCCTGTGGTAGAATCTCTACCTTGTTAGAGGCGTTTATGCTCCCTTTAGCGAAACCGATAATTCTAACCTTATTGGCATCGATGTCGGCTGTTACTTCTCCCTTTTTCCCAATCGTTAATGTTTTGCTGATCTTGATATTCCCGGTTACATTTCCTTCGATTATCACATCTTCATCGGAGATAAAATCTCCTTTTATCTTCATTGTCTCGCCGATAAATGAGCCGGATTCTACCTGCCCGGGAGCGCTGTCGGAGTAGCCGGTTGAATATTTCTCCCCTTTATCCTCTTTTTTGACCGCTTTAAAAGCCATATTCTTTTCTCCTTTAGCTGAGTTTAAACTGCTTCTTGTTACAAAATTATATTATCACTTAAAAAAAAGATTTCGTCAAGAAAAATTTTCCGAATTTTGCATTCAAATTTTGATGAGAATTTCAGGTTGATTTTTTCTAAAATTAGTACTATTATTTTACCGGAACATTTTGTATGTTTAATTTTACAGTTGATGAAGATTTACAAAATCATATATTTTTCCCGATAACCGAGGGGAGGCATTTGACTCGAAACGATTATTATGAAAAAAGATAGAAGACAGCAGTTTTTTCAAAGTATGGCCGGTTTGATAGGCATGACCGAAGCTGAACAATTGCTGGAAGCCATCGCAAAACCGGCTGCGAAATCTGTTCGTTACAATCGCAACCAGTGTCCAATGAATAAATTAGAAGGAACTGTCGTCCCCTGGAACCAACCCTATGGCCGCTACCGGCAAAAAGATATGCTCCCTTCACAAACCCCGGAATACGCGGCAGGAATGTATTATATCCAGGAAGCCAGTGCAATGCTGGCTATTTCCGCTGCCTCGAAAACCATCGATTTTTCAGACAAGATTGTGTTAGACTTAACTGCGGCTCCCGGTGGGAAAGCCACCCAGGCGGCGGAACTCATAATCAGCGGTTATTTAGTCGCCAATGAGGTCATAAAAAAAAGGGTTGCCTCGTTAACCTGGAATATCAACCGCCAGCGACTCAACAACGTAATTGTTACATCTATACCGACCGCTTTGCTGACCGGATCGCTGCCCGGATTTTTCGATATCGTGATTGTGGATGCTCCTTGTTCCGGGGAAGGTCTTTTTCAAAAAGGGAAACATTCCCCTGCCAATTGGTCTGAAAAAAATGTGCTCTTTTGTGCACGCCGCCAGAAAGCGATCCTGCGCGATGCCCTGAGTGCCCTCCGGCCTGGAGGTTACCTGGTTTATTCCACCTGCACCTTTGCGAGGGAGGAAAACGAAGACCAGGTGGAATACTTATTGAAATCAGGATTGGTGCCCGCGCCTTTCCCAGCCGACTTACAGGTATCGCCTGCGATAACCGGGAATAAACAAGTTGCGCGTTGTTCCGGTAGAATCTTTCCCCACCGGGAAGGAGGCGCGGGCGCTTTTGTCGCAATCCTGCAAAAGGATGAGGGGGGAATCCACCTTGATGATTCAAGGGAGTATGCACATTCGAAGTCTACGCAGGCGATCATTAAATCGGGTCACCCGGTTTTTAGCGTCCTTGACCCGCAGAAACTCCGGGGATTTTTTTATGAGAGAAAGGGGATTATAAGCCATTTTCCCCATGATAAAATCCCTGAATTTTTATTTCGGCAGAGTTTCCGGATAGGCGCGCCCATCCTGGATAGGCTCCGGGATGACGAGTTGATGTTCGGTGCTGTCCGGGTCGCGGCCCCGGAAGCAGTGGTAGAAGTAAGCCGGAAGGAAGCGGATGTATATATCTCCGGCAGAGACATCCGGCTCGATCTTTCCGACGGCTGGTATTTTGTCTCATTCCGGGGGATGATCTTAGGGCCAATCAAAGTCACAAAGGGTAGTGTAATAAACAAATTTCCAAAAGCCCTGGTAACGCGTTAGCAAAATTTTAAAATATGTAAACTAACGGGGACGCCAAAAAGAACCGGTCTAAGAATGTAAAGATTTATCAATCTTAATATTCTAAAACCAAAGGGATGAGACTGGTTTACTATTACCTTTTTCTTATATTATCTTCTACAAAGATTTTATTTCTTTTTTTATTGCAAAAATATAAATTTTATAGTGAAATGTTTGCACGAAACTGTCGAAAAATGACAGTATCGTGCAGGCATAGGCGAAAAACGGGTGACACCCGCAATACAAAAGGATTTTAAAAAAATGATTTAG
>JAGLQA010000572.1 GCA_023137075.1 Candidatus Aminicenantota bacterium | reverse complement strand
GGCGGCTTGCTCGGCTAACCGGAGACCTTCCGAAAATATATTGAGGACCTGCTTGTCTTTGGTATAATAGCCTTTCGCTTTTGTGGTTTTTTGCCTGATAACCAACACTTCCACATCGCTCTGGATTTTGTACTCCTTGACCATTGTCTTATCGGGGACATAATTTTTGTATACCCGGTCAAGGCCGAAATTCCGCCTGGCTACAATAACTACATAAAAATAGGGATAGCTGGTATTCTGTACATTGTTTAATACGATCTGGCCGTAGAGTCCTAAAAAATCCGGGTGGCGGTTTTCGATATTTACCCGGAATTTTACATCTACCGGTACTTTTGTCTCTTTTTCCCCTCCCATTAAGAAATAGTAGTCCGCGTCATGCGGCTTCAACCTTGCCTGTACTTCCTCTTCCGATAGCAGCTTCAAAATAAGATCGATCTTCCGGGT
Source organism: Candidatus Aminicenantota bacterium (assembly GCA_023137075.1). Classification (GTDB taxonomy): domain Bacteria; phylum Acidobacteriota; class Aminicenantia; order UBA2199; family UBA2199; genus JAGLQA01. The sequence continues at coordinate 2,614 of JAGLQA010000572.1, read as the reverse complement.
TACTTTAAGAAGCCGGAACTTCGAGCGCACACCGGTTATCCAGAACGGAACAAGCAGCAGCGCACCGTTTACGGATATAATTTCTAAGGGTTTATTGTTATCCTCCAGGGATACCAGGAAAAGAATAAACAGGGCCGCAACCAGAATCAGGAAGGTAAAAAACCCGAGGCCGTTCGTGATGTCCATTGAACTCCGGTCCCATTTCCGGATTTTCCTGTCTACCTGTAGAAATTCCGTGAGTTTACTCTCGCCCACCTCTTCCCAACCGGCCTTGGGATTGTACCTGCCGATTTTTACCCGGTTATCATACCCTGAGGGTAAGAGGAAAAGATTCCCGAAAAACACTAAGACTACACCGGGGAGAAGCGTTTTGGAAAGGATTTGTAAGACGAGTCCGGTTAGGATTAATGCGGAACTGAGAAGAATACGTTTTTTATATGTCAGCGACTGCCAGACTTTAAATACGACTATCCCTTGTTCGGCGGAATTAAGAAATATGTTCGCCATTTTTGTTTACTCCTTATTTGTTAGTTCAGCGAAGCCGAAGTGCCGCCAGTACAGCGGACAGGCCCCGTTGCAAATTGAAAAATCCTCGCACTCCTTGCAGACCGGATGGGCTAAGTATTTTTCCCGGTAGTTCTTCGCTTTTTGAGATTCCCAGGTATAGGAAAAATCATCTGTTAAGAGATTTCCGACACTGTCGGCAAAGGAAGAACAGGGTAGAATATCACCGTTAGCTGCGACGGAAAGCAGGCCGTCACAGGTGCTGCATCCCTTGTTTCCCAATCCATAGGCTATCGAATTAAACATACACATGGGCACCGGAGAGTACCACATAAATTCTACATCCTGCTGCTCAGAGGCCCGGATAATGTCTTCTAAGTGAGAACTGATTTCATGGTATCTTACCAAGATGTCAGGGTTTACGTTACCGCTTCCCGAGGGAATAACCAGGTTCATGCTGAACCGGTCATTCCCGAATTCTTCCTTAACAAAAGCGGGAAATTTCGGGCATTCCGCTGCGTTATCCCTGGTAATGGTAGTATTCGTATGCGTTAAAATACCGGCTTTTTTTAAATGTTTCACCGCTGCAATCGTTTTGTTAAATGCCCCTTCCCGGCCTACGATATGGTTATGTGTTTTCGCCGTGACGCCTTCAAGGCTGACCTGGGCCGAGTTTAGACCGCAGGAAGCCAGCGTTTTGGCCATTTCCCGGTCTATTAAAATACCGTTTGTTATTAAGTTAACCCGCATACCTAAGGTTCCGGCATAGTCGATCAGTTTGGGAAGTTCCGGGAGTAGGGTGGGTTCCCCACCGGTAAAACTCACCGAAGGCACCTTTGCCTGCAAAAAGATCTTCCGCAGGATGGTTTTAACCTGGCCGGAAGTCATCTCCCGGCTGCTGCCTATGGGATTCGCAGTGCGATTACAACCCGCGTAACAGAAGCGGCACCTGAGATTGCAGCGGTAAGTCACAGCCACTTCGGATAGCACCGGTAGTTTACTGAAATTCATTTCAAAAGGTGTAATCTCAACTGCCGGGTTTGGGATAAATTCGTCAAGGTTTCCCTCCAACTGCTGCTTGATTGCGAATAGAAAGTTGTGAATTTCTTTTCTTTTTTGGTATTCCGTTCCGATCTTTTTTAGTAAGCGGTGGATTTTTTTCCCGTTCAGGAGTGCGTACAAAATATTGCTGCCGGTGGGATTCAGTTTAAAAGCGGAATTGGGCCGTTTGATCAACAGGTTGTCTTCCAGCCTGACAAATATATAGGGTTTTATATTACGGATAAATTCATCCACCCAGGATAGATCGACAATTTGGTGATTTTGTGTCATTTCATGATTCATCATTCATCGGTGGATAATAACTTTGAATCTATCCCCCTCTATATCGTTTTCAAAATCGATTTTATCGTAGTGGCTTATAGCCCGGATTATACCGCTTCCTAAACCGGAATAGGGCAAAATATATTGGGCAGTAGAGTGAATGATCGGGTTACGTGCAACGGATATCCCGCTTTTTATATTTTCAATTGTCAATGTGTTGGGAAGTTTGCCGGGACTGATAATTTCCACACGGTTGTCGAAAATAAACAATTTAATCGAAGAATTAATGAAATAATCCCTGTGAACCAGGGCATTTACCAGTAGTTCTTCCAGGGCAATGCCGGGAATTTCAAGAACACCCGGTGTGTTAAAGCTTTTTCCTTTTTGAATTTTTTTCAAATTTCGATTAAAAAATCCCAGGGCTTGTTTGAACATGGAAATGAAGTGACCATCGATATTTTCTTTGTCCCTGAATTCCGTGCCGCTGATTTCATTACCTACAAAGCTTGCGCACTGCAAGTTTAAGACAGGCCGGTATCTTTGCGGCAATTCGCCGAATAACAATAATCCGGCAAGGGTCAAGTGTTCACCGGCAGCCAGGCCCATATTTTGCAGCACTTTTTTCATAGAGAGATTTAAATCTAATGTTTCAAAAATTTTTTCTACCGATAGTTTCAGTAACTGTTCTAAATTGAAACTTTTGCCTGTCAATTTTTCGTGGTATTTGAGATGTAAACATTTTTTAAAAGCATTCACATCTAAATCGTGGATGGTCGATTTCAGGATA
>JAGLQA010000571.1 GCA_023137075.1 Candidatus Aminicenantota bacterium | reverse complement strand
TGGTGGTGTTTTCCGGGTCGATCTCGGCCAAAACCTCGAAAAAGGTTTCCAGCGACCTGTCGATGGCAATAATTCGAGAATCGATGGAGAGAAAAGAGAGCAGGATTTTTATCAGCAGGTAGGATTTTCCCTTTCCTGTGGAACCGGAGATAATCATGTGGGGGGCGTCGCCGCTGCTGAAGGGATTCAGCCCGTAAAAATAGCCGCTGCGATCCAGGAAATACTCCACCGGTTCGCTGTCACCTTTGGACAGTTTTCCCTTTACAAAAAGGTTGGCCAGGTTGCTCGACAGGATATAATGTTTCCGCCGGTTAAAGTTGGACTGTCCTGGAAAAAAAGCCACTGCTGAGGGAGGCAGGTAACCTTTTTCCTTATCCGCGTAGGCCCCGGTTTTACAAACCTGGGCGATAATGACATCGGTTTTCTTGTTTAAGGCCGCTTCGCTTTCCTCCTCGACCAGAATGCTCAGGTTATGATAAAAGGGCCGCTGCCTCTCTTTTTCAACTTTCAATTCATGCTCATCGTATTCGCTGACATATTCACCCGACAGCGTCTTTTTAAACAACATGGCTTTCGATATTTTGTAGTTGGACAACAAATCCCGCTTGTGCCTGTCATAATCCATGGTGAAAAAAGTATTTTTAAGCACAATGGCGCCGCTGAAATCGAAAAATGAGTTAAAAAACATCCGCTCCGTCGCGGGCGGCTCATCGATGACCGAGATGATGCGCCGGAACCGCTCATCTACCCGGTACAAATCTTTCTTGAAGGTATAGGAACTCCGGGCCAACTGGCTGTTTAATGATAAATCCTCCCTATAGGGCGGCGCCTCTTTTTCACCGTTTATTAGAAAGAAAAAATGGCGGAATATTTCCTCACATTTTAACCGGCGGACGCCGATATTTTTAAGGTTGGTTTTTGCCAGGTTGTATAAACTCAGCAATTTTTTACAATTTTCCAGTAATTGATCTTTTATAAAGATAAACTCCCGCTCCGGCCGGGTAAAGTAACTCAGGTTGGTTTGTTTGATCAGCGGCCGGTTCAGTTTCAAACAACATAGAATGGTGGACTGAAAAGTCTCATCCCCAAGGCTGTTATAGAACTGCTCTTTTTTGCCCTGGAGAAATCGCACCACCGGCGGCGCCTGTTTTGCGCAATTTAAAGACAATTGACCGCCTTTTCTCCTGATAAAGTAGTTGGTAATGGTTACATCCTCTTTGATAGTTTCTGCAAACACGCGAATATCTTTTTCGATATCGTCGATGGTTTCCGGCTCCATGCCTTCGTACTCGATTCCCTCTATCTCGAAAACCACAAAGAGCGTTCCGTCCTTGTTTAAAATAAAAGGCTCACCTGGGAACAGGAAATCTATCATAAAGATGATGTCCGCCAGGCACTGAGGGCATCTGTGCCTGCCGAATAAGCGGATCGTCTCAAAGGTTGAAATCATCTTACCACCATCCGTTGTTTTGATTTGCTTAAGGAGTCGATCTCCTTTGCCACCGCCCGCTGGAACCGGCCGTAAAAAATTTCGATCTTATCGGTCCGGGCAAATTTTAACAGTGCCAGGTAGATGACAACAGTAATACCAAAGGCCACGGGAATCCCCACCCATACGGGATATATCCTGGTTAATACCATGGTAGAGAGTATCAATAATATAATATTCACCATCAGGTATTTAAAAGGGATGCCCCAGACTAAGGGTTCGTGGTTCAGGCAGTTATATATCCTATTCATGGCTTTACAATATACCCACGGCAATGGTTGCTACCACAAAACCGATAATGCTCATGATGAGCGCCGTGCCTGCTGTCCGCTCTTCGTTCACCAGCAGCCAGGCCACCCTGGTCAGGCCGAAAAATCCGCAGGCCCCGGCAGTAATACTTGCGAATTGAAGCATTATTGTATAGAAGGTATCCACCGCCGGCTGAAAGCTAATATCCTGGGCAAGAATCTTTCCTTCAGTAAAAAGAACCAGGGTCAGGGCAGCCAGCAGTAGTTTGATATTCTTTCTCCCCTTGATAAAATCCCTTATCTTGTTTTTGAACAGCCAGATAAGACCCGCGATGGCAATGGCCACACCGCCGAGGATGTGAACGATTGAAGAGATGGCGCCCGTTGTCTTGAGCGTACTATCCTCACAGGAAACCTGAAAGACCAGGCTCAACACAACGACTGCCACGACCCAGAGTTTACGTTTATGTTTTCTCATGTGTACCTCCAGGCCAATATATAATGCAAGTTTGATATTATGTCAACACGTATGGTATTCTGACACACAATTCAATATCTCGAAACAATGCTTCTTATCGCCGGTTTCGCTATTGAATTATGTGGTTTGTTGCTATTTCAGGCCATTTCTACCCATTCTTCCCCGAATTTTCCCCTCGAAAAAAAATAATTTTTTTTATTTTTTTGGCTCCTCAAAAAAATTTG
>JAGLQA010000570.1 GCA_023137075.1 Candidatus Aminicenantota bacterium | reverse complement strand
CATAACAAAGAGAACCTGGAGTGTTTTTCCCTGTTATTCAAAGGACCCAAAGAAAAGTTTTTCGATCAAAAACTCTATAAGGTCACTCATCCCGAAATGGGAGAAATTAACCTGTTCCTGGTCCCGGTTGTCCATGAGAAACAGGATGCCTATTATTACGAATCGGTTTTCAACCGCTTGATTGAGAAATAGTAGAAACAGGATAAACAACAAAACATATAAAAAATAGGAGGATATAAAATGAGCGAACCTTTTATAGGGGAAATTCACCTCTATGCTTTCAACTTTCCGCCCCGGGGCTGGGCAAAATGTGATGGGCAACTGCTGCCTATTGCAGAAAACACGGCATTATTCAGCCTGTTAGGCACAATCTACGGCGGAGACGGTAGAACCACTTTTGCATTACCCGACCTGCGCGGCCGCGTTCCCATGCATCAGGGCAACGGACCGGGACTTTATACCCGTAAGATCGGAGATAAAGCCGGAGCAGAATGGACAACTTTAGCCGTTTCGCAAATGCCGGCCCACGATCACACCGGTACGGCAACATTAAGCGGTAAGGTGAAATGCAACAGCGGTACGGGAAATGCGGACACACCGGTAGGTAATTCCCTGGCTTCAATCAGCCGGACGAACCAATATTCCAATGCCGGGACCAATGCAGATATGGATGACGGCACGGTTGACGCCAGCGGTACCCTGACCACAAGTACTGCCGGGGGCAGCCAGCCCCACGCCAACATGCAGCCCTACCTTGTGATCAACTACTGCATCGCCTTAGTCGGCCTTTTTCCCAGTCGCAGTTAATATTTGAATCTTTACGGCAGGCCTTTGTGCCCCTACAGTGCAGCGGGAAACCGGCGGCATGTGTGTAGGGGCGGGGCTTGCCCCGGCCCGCTACGAAAACAGTATGGTTTTTAAATTTTCCTGAAAGAATAAACATCTTAGAAATCAAAATTAATATTGCTGTGGCTTGATTATCTCCTTGTTATATAATATAATACACTCCTTATAATTTTTGACGACTAAAGGTGAAATTTTTCTCGCGTGTATTTTCCCGTTAAAAAGGGCGATTCCCAAGGCGATCAGACTTTTTGGGTAATTTTGCCGCCCACCTTCCGATGATAGGAGTATAGATGAATCGATTTAAACTTTTAACGACAATATTTTTCATAACTTTCTTTACCGTGGTAATCGAAATATTATACACCCGGTTGTTTTCCGTGATTTACCGCAGCTCTTTCGCTTTCTTAATGATCTCCCTGGCCCTTTTCGGCTACGGGCTAAGCGGCGTATACCTGGCAATCAGTAAAATCGCAAAAAAAAAAAATGCCATAAAATACCTCGAATATTTCATATTAATATACGCTCTTTCTCTGCCGGTCATATATAAAATCACACTGGTCACCCCCATCGATTTCCTGAACCTTTTTAACCCCTTCAGTAATTTTTTGCTGATGCTGGTGAATTTTTTGGTGCTGCTGGTACCTTTTTTCACGGCCGGGGTTTCCTTAGTCCTGATCTTTACACTGTACTCTTCCGAGATCGGCCGCCTCTATTTCATCGATTTAATCGGGGCTGCTTTGGGGGGTATCGCAATCATTCCCCTAATCACAAACCTGGGGCCGTCAAAGGTCATTTTAGTAATCTTCATCATCCTGTCTGCCCTGTGGTTCTTAATATCTCAATTTAATAGGGCAAAAAAATTCGCGATTTTCGTGTTGGCCCTTTTATCTTTTATCGGCATGTTCCATTATTCGGACAGCATGTTCCCGGTCATTCCGAAAATGAAAAAACGACAATTCCTGAAACATTATCAACGAAATGTAATCGAACATAGTAAATGGAGCCCGATCAACAAAATCGATGTCGCGCCTTTCGTAAAGGGAAAAAAAAGAATCTGGATCGACGCCGGCACCATGCAGTCCGACTTAGTCAAAGGCCCGAAAGACTTGAATAAAATGAAACCTAAGAAATGGATAAACGGCTCTATTCCGTACCAATTAGCCGCTAATAAAGGATCTGCCTTTATCATCGGCTCAGCCGGCGGTTTTGAAGTGCTGTGCGCCATTTCCCATAATTTTAAAACTATTGTTGCTGTCGAGATGGATCCTGAAATCTGCGACCTTGTCCTGAACCGGTATGCCGATTATATCGGGAATATTTTCCGGAGGAAAGGCGTATATTTAAAAATCGATGAGGGCAGAAGCGTTTTGAAAAGACTCGACCGGAAATTTGACGTGATCCAGATGGTTAACTCCCACAACGCCGACACGCTGCTGTCGGGGGGATTGAGTATTGCCGAAGCCTATACCTATACGGTTGAAAGCTTTAAAGATTACTGGAATCACTTGAACGACGACGGTGTAGTCTCGATTGTCCACTGGTTCGGGGAACGCATGTTTACCACCGCGTTCCAGGCGCTGCGTGAGATGGGTATTAAGAATCCGGAGAATAAATTCTTCATGATCGAAGCGGAAATTTATACCTTCTTTTTTATGAAAAAAGGAGACATCAATGCCCGGGACATCAAAATCCTGACTAAATTTACCAAAAACCACAAAATCGCATATTCACCTGACCGGCAGAAAGATAACCTCTACTACCGGATCGCTTCCGGAAATTACCGGGAAGCGATAAAAGCCTCTTCCATCAACATATCTCCTTCCAGGGACAACTCCCCCTACTTTAACCAGGGCAATAAAATCGGGCAATTTACCTTCAAAAACAATGTAATGAACATCAAACGATTGGATGTAATTAACTTCGGTTTGATATTTTCCAACAGCGTTTACCTTTCGGTCCTCTTTGCCACCCTGCTATTTTCTATCCTTTTTATCTACCTTCCGTTAAAAATAAAAGTGAAAGATAAAGCGGATTATAGATCGGTCTTCTATTTTTTCTTTATCGGTATCTCCTTTATAACCGTCGAAATCATACTTATTAAAATCTTCCAACTCTACCTGGGCAGCCCGGCCTACTCGATTTCCGTCATCATATTTTCTCTATTAGTGTCTTCCGGTATCGGAAGCCTGCTTTCCGGACGAATAAACGCCTTTTTTAGAGAAAAAACCATACGCTATCTTGCGTTGTTTGTCTTCTTTGTTCTAATCATTTACGCCCTTTTCCTGTTCAAGCTGATATACCTGCTCATTCAATTCGGCCTGGCATTGCGGCTTTTAATAACCTTTATACTCATCTCTATTCTGGGTGTCCCCATGGGTGTTTTTTTTCCTACCGGGATGAAATATTTAGGCGATACGAATAAAGCCATGATCGGTTGGGCCTGGGGCGCCAATGCCTTCGCGACGGTGCTGGGTTCTGTTCTGACGGTTATAGTGGCTATAAACTGGAACTTCTCCTACGCCTTGTGTTTTGCCGCTCTTTCCTATTTATTAGCCGGAATATTATTCAATCCCCGCGGTACCGGAAACCAATAATTCCACCGCGTGGAAGCCCTTTAATTTGCGGCCGCGTCCCGCATTGATTTTAACTCTTTTATTATATTAGGCAGTGCTGTGCCTGCTTTTTCACCGATAAAATAATCGGTAAAGGGGAATTCATTCTTGATATTAATTTCGATAACCTGGCCGCCCCTATCCTTGGTCAATTGGGGCATGGCCGCGGCCGGATAGACAACGGCCGAGGTGCCGATCAGGAGCATGATATCACTGGTTGTGGATTCCTGTTGTGCCTCTAAGAGTGCTTTGGAAGGTAATTGTTCACCAAAGAGTACGGTATTGGGCTTAAGAACACCCCCGCATTCACTGCAGTAGGGTGGTATGCCATCCGGTACATGGGGCGCGATGTATTCTTTGCCGCATTTCAGGCAGAAGGTTTGCCTGAGATTACCGTGCAATTCGATGACTTTCTTACTGCCTGCCTTGGTATGCAATCCGTCGATATTCTGGGTTATCACAGAGTTAAGAATCCCCATCTCTTCAAGCTCCGCTAAAACCACATGGGCCGGATTGGGCTTAAAACTATCATAGTTCCGGATAAAATCACCGCGGATGGTCCAGTATTTGGAGGGATCCTGGTGGAACATATCCAGCGACGCATAAACGGTTGGATCATATTTCTCCCAGAGACCTCCCTTTGACCGGAAGGTGGAAATTCCGCTCTCCGCCGATATCCCGGCCCCCGTTAAAGCCGTGCATTTTTTCGATTCCGACAACAATTTTGCGATTCGCTTATATTTTTCTTCCATTACACTAATATATCGCAAAAAAGCCCTTTTTACAAGTTTGCTT
>JAGLQA010000057.1 GCA_023137075.1 Candidatus Aminicenantota bacterium | reverse complement strand
ATCGGTTATATCCTTGAACGGGATTCGATGCAGCCGTTTTTACCGCGATAAGAGCAGTTACTTAGCCGCGTCCATGACAGGGGCGAGAATCCATAAACTCTGCCTCTTCCCCTACGGGCATTCCCTTACAGTCAACAGTGCAATTTACAGCCGGGATGGCGAAAAAATCCTCTCCACTTCCCTCGACCAAAAAATAAAAGAGTGGGACGTAGCAACCGGGCAATGTATCCGCACCCTGACCGGACATTGGGATTCATTCGCCAGCGCAGTGTACAACCCGGACGGCAAAAAAATACTCTCTGCTTCGCATGATCACACCATCAAAGAATGGGACGTAGGCTCGGGTGAATGTATCCGCACCCTGACCGGACATTCGAGTAGAGTCGACAGCGCGGTGTACAACCTGGACGGCAAAAAAATACTCTCTGCTTCCTGGGATCACACCATCAAAGAATGGGACGTAGCAACCGGGCAATGTATCCACACCCTGACCGGACATTCGTCAATTGTCAATGACGCAGTGTATAGCCCAGACGATAAAAAAATCCTCTCCACTTCGGTTGACAACACCATCAAAGAATGGGACGTAGTAACCGGGGAATGTATCCGTACCCTGACCGGGCATTGGGATACAATCGCAAGCGCAGTGTATAGCCCAGACGCTAAAAGAATCCTCTCTGCTTCGCATGATCACACCATCAAAGAATGGGACGTAGGCTCGGGTGAATGTATCCGCACCCTGACCGGACATTCGAATAGAGTCGACAGCGCAGTGTACAGCCGGGACGGCAAAAAAATCCTCTCCGCTTCCTGGGATAACACCATTAAAGAGTGGAATGTGGACACAGGACAATGTGTCCAAACATTGAGCGGGCATTTGTCAGGAGTCACCGGAGTTGTGTACGGCCCGGACATGAAAAAAATCCTGTCCGCTTCGATTGACAAGTCTATCAAAGAGTGGGACGTAGCTACCGGGGAATGTATCCAGACTCTAACCGGGGAATCGGATTCGATTGGAAGTGCCTTATTCAGCCCGGACGGTAAAAGAATCCTCTCTGCTTCGCGTGATCACACCATCAAAGAGTGGGATTCTGCAACCGGGCAATGTATCCGCACCCTGACCGGGCATTCAGGAGGAGTCATTAATGCGGTGTACAGCCGGGACGGTAAAAAAATCCTTTCCGCTTCCGGTGACGGCACCATCAAAGAGTGGGATGTTTCAACCGGGGAATGTCTCCAGACCCTGGAGGGACATTCCAATACTGTCTATAGTGCCTTGTACAGTTGGGACGGTAAAAAAATCCTCTCTGTTTCTGCTGATCACACTATCAACGAGTGGGAGACTGCCACAGGTTTATGTATCAAAAAACTGGAAGGGCACTCGGCCGAAGTTACTAGCGCAATATACAGCCCGGATGGCAAAAAAATCCTTTCCGCTTCCTATGATGGCACCATTAAAGAATGGGATACCGACACCGGGTTATGCAAACGTACCCTGACCGGGCATTCGGAAGCAGTCATTAACGCTGTGTACAGCCCGGACGGTAAAAAAATCCTTTCCGTTTCCGGTGACGACACCGTCAAGGAGTGGGACGTTTCTACCGGGGAATGTATCCAGACCCTGGAGGGACATTCCAATACAGTCTACATTGCCGTGTACAGCCGGGACGGTAAAAAAATCCTTTCCGCTTCGATTGACAACTCTATCAAAGAGTGGGGCGTTGCCACCGGGGAATGCACCGGTACCTGGGAAGAATACGAAGAAACCGCAGAAGAAAAACGCACCGAATATGCGAAATATGCCGGGGATCAGAATAATATCGCATTTTGGACTGGTGGAAATCAAATCATTTTTAAAGACCAAGAAATTGTCAATATCCCCGGCCTGTGGATACAGGGGTGCTCTTTCCAAAACCTGGAAAAGGGAAGCACCCTCTCCCAGTGGGACCTGAAAATGCTGAAACAATACGCGGCAATTGTGGATTAGGCGGGCACAGCCTTTCGTTCAGCCATAAAAGGGAAAAATTTGCCACTAGATTTTCACAATGCGAATGGGGTGGTGGGGGTTGATATAATGTAGTCAAGCCTCCTTCTATTTGGTATGACAGATAGTGGCAAAAACTGAACAAAAAAGGAGGTTTGACTATGGTTAATTATAAAAAATGCCATTATGTTGTACCGTGCAGTGGATCTTACAAAAAGAAATCGTATGTTACGTCATTGATACCAATGACGATAAAGTAAGTTTAAAAGAGATTGTTACCACTCAGAAGAGTTTTAAGGAGTTTTTCTCTCACTATGTTTCATTGAGATATTGGTGGCGGTTGAGATTAGCAGCTTAAATGCAAATGCTCGGTGCGTTGGAATGTTTGAGTTTTCTTTTAACTTAACCAATCAATGTTCCCTCACGCTTTTCCCTTTCTCTGAACTACAATGTGTGAAAATCTTGTTTTTTGCGAAGAATTTTTTTATGAAATTAAACATCATCGTTTGTTGACATCAGCGACTGCGGTCGCCGACCGCCTCTGTTTTGTCCTTCGATAAAGATCACGTAAGGAAGCGAAATCCAAATTACCAAAAGCACTCATATCAGCTATTTCTTTATATTTTAACCCGGCATCGTCTTTGAGCTTTACCGGTAATTCACCGCGCAGCCGTTTCCCTTCCCACGTCCCCGGTTTTCCAAATCAATCAACATTCCAACATTCCAACGCACCTTGCATAATTCCGTGCATAATTCCTAATGGTATATCAGGAGGGGAACAAGATGAGCAGGAGAACAAGGGCATAGTTCAACCCGGTTGACAGCAGAAAAAGTATCACCGCCGTTAAAAAACTTTTAGCCGACCAGACGATGCGCGTTCGCCAGTTAACTTTGTGAAACTTACCGGGATAAAGATAGAACCCGGTAAGTACGGCGATAAACAAACCGGAAATCAAAAATAGGAGAACCGTTCTCTCCTCGTTTAAAGGCGTGAAGCGTCGCACTCCCGCGAGAATACCGGACACAACCGAAACAAACCAATGCAAGGCAAAAATAAGATAACTTCCTAATAAAATTGATATTACCGAACTGTATTTCCCTGAGAAAAAAGGAACTAAGTAGATTCGTTTTCGTCTTTCCCCGGAAATCAATCCCATTACATAATCCGCAATCGTCAGGGTATTAAAACTATTGGAATTAACCAACACAGCCACGCCGGTTTTCTCTTTCGGTTTGAAACCGATATAACAGGTGAAAGTAGGATTAAAACCGGTATGAAACACTTCCCCTGCTTTTTCCTTGCGGACGATCCAACCGGCAGCGTAGGCATATTTTTGCCACCTGCCGTAAGACGGACTTCTGACCGGCTTTTGTGTTTTTTTTATTAACGAAGCCATGGCGGTTTTTTCAAGACCCATCTGCAGCTTCAGCCAGCGGGCCACATCCTTGCCGTTGGAAATAAAATAAGCAGCCGGGTTATTTCCCCGGAATACCGGGGCATCATATTTCCCTGCAAAAAAAAGCCCGGTCTTATACCCGGAGGCCATTAAGGGATTGTTCCTATCCACGCCCACGGAAGTGTCATTCAATTTTAAGGTTTTAAGCACACGTCCCCGAATGTACTCTTCAAAGGATTTACCGGTTACCTTTTCGATTATGGCACCGAGTATATCATAATTGACACTGGAGTAACCCAGGCGTTTCCCGGGCATATTGTTCAACAGAATACCGGTCGCATTTTTAACTGTATCTTTTAGAGAGTCTTTGCCGTTTCCCGGCGGGATAAGAGAAACAGCTTCCCAGGGGATACCGCTGGTATGCCGGAGCAATTGATTAACGGTTAAATCGAATTTTTCATCGTTGTAACTGGCATAAAAACCGGGGAAATACTTCGATACCGGGTCGTTAAGGTTGATTAATTTCTTTTTTTCGAGCTGCAGCACGGCCAGGCCGGTGAAACTCTTGCTGCACGATGCGAGTTCAAACCGGGTAGCGGGAGTAACCGGTATCTTCTTCTTCATATCCGCGTAACCGAAGCATTCGATTATATCTTCCTTTCCTTTCCTGACGACCACGATGCAAACGCCGGGTATTTTACCCTTTTTCATGATCTTTTTTATAACCTGTTTCTCTCGAATAATTTCTCTGTCCATCGGCATGCCCTATTCCCGGTTAAGCACTTATCATTTACCGCTCATTTTAACTTTTTTAAAACTTGCAGGGCTTGTTGTGCCATTTTATCCTGGAAAACCGCATATTCGTCTTTTGTGTGAGAGGTTTTTAGAAATTTGGCGGTCTCCGCAAAAATCTCCCTCTCGGTTTCTAAGAGCAAGGGCAGAAACCCTGTTTTCTCTTTATTAACCAGGCGGGTGAGCAGCATATAACTTTTTTTGTCCGGTTCATGGAACGGGCGTATCATCTTTTTTATGCGCAGCGCTTCCGCGCAAATAGGCGCTGTCTCTCCCTCGTAAAGCGGCAGCGGTGTCTCCCCTGCCTCCACCCACAGCGGCACGGCAATCGAGGTCGCCGGCTCTCCTAAAATCACCCAGAAGGTTGCCGTGGATTCGTTGTTCCCGGGTTTTTTCCCGCAAAAAAAGACGGCCGCGGCAGTGTGGGGCCGGGTGATACAATCCCTGGCATAAATCCACACAGGTTCGCGTTTTGAAACCTGCCGCAAATCCTCTATAGTGGGGTGTTTCAACAGGGGGTGGCCGAAATCTCTCGATATCTTTTGCAATATATAATGGTGAGACACTTTCTTCCCCGGGATTTCCCTAAACAAAGCCGCGGCTCTTTCAAAACGAAGATAACCGTCACCCATTCCCTGGGCGCCGCTGCGGGCAAAATTGGTATTGACCAAATATTTTTCCGGGGCAGCGGCAGCATCGTACTTTTTATAACCGTTGTTGTGCACCTCGAAGATCACGGCATTGCCGGCGCCATCAATGACACCGAAGTTGGCCCAACTACCTAAGGCCGGGCCTAAATTCTTTTTCACGGCCTGTTCAAAATCCTCTACTGTGCGGCAAGTGCGCAGGGCATCGGCCATGATCAGGCCTTCCAGGTCCTTCAATTCCTCCGCCCCACCCTCGGGCAGGTTGTAGGCCACGGAATTCATAATAGCGAAGCCGGTTGAATTCAACCCGGCATAGGCAAACCTGCCGGATGTCTCTTTCGCATTCACCAAGGCGATGTAGCTGTAGGGTTTTTCAGCCACAAAGATGACCTTGTTTGACAGGACACCGGTATCGCGGTTTTTCCAGAGCAAAGGCGCGCCGTCCACCGAAGCGGTGCCGGTGATAACAGCGGTAGTGCAGCCCTCTTTTTGCCGGTCCGCGGCGATTATTAAAGCCGAAAGTAAAATAAAAACAAAGGTTATAATTTTAATACTAAACTTCATACGACTATCTCCATATGACAAAAATCCTGATTTCCCATAGTAGCACAAGCCGGCAAAAAAGAAAAGTATCGGTGGTATTTTGCGGGTAATTATGGTGAGGGCTTCTTCCCGGTTTTTCTTACAACTCATAGACTACAATCCCTTATTATAGCTGACACCTGCCTTTTTACGGAAGCTAATCAATCCGAATTGCAAATAGGGAGTTACCCCTATTTTTTCTTTCCGTAAAGCGCCTTCTCAACGTCGCGGAGATTTAATTTATTAAGAGTTTCCCTTTTGGGCATGGCAGTATTCTCATCCCAGCCCATGGCCCGGTAATAATCTTTTTTGGCATCATCCCAGCGCAGCACATTAGGACTGTAGGCATTGGGCCCTTCTTTTAAAGGCGGGTTTCCCCGGGCGCGTTCGGGCATTTTGATATTGGCCACATCGATGCCTTCCCGGATATTGAAGGCGTGGCGCACGGTTTTGATCCGCTGACCGATTTCTAAGTAATCTTCGAAGGTCTTATCCCAACCGGTTGTGGCATTTATCCACTCCACTAAGGGGAGAACAGGGCCGAAGTAAAAACCGAAATTACAGAGGCCGACACCGTTAATGATATCCTCAGCGCAACTGGAACCCTTTAGATTTTCTCCCTGGGCTTTATGCTCGTCGTCTCCTTCGATTTCGTATTTTCGTTGGAATTTAAACTTTTTAAACTGTTCTCTTGCCGTGCCGGAAGTTTTGATATATTGATCCCATCCGGGGAAAGTACTGGTATGCCTGCCGGGGGTGGGTTCCACCTCGTAACCGATGCCGAGCCCTAATCCGCCGTCACCTAATTGCCTGCGGGTATCGTGCATGGGAAGTTCCTGGCCTTGCACATGCATGGCTGTTACTTCTTTCATTTTTTCCGGGTCGATTTTGAGATGCTCTCTGAAATATTTCTCCGCCTCTTTAACCCCGTCTTTCAGGTGGGCTCCGAAACCTTCGTTCTTGATAATCTCTTTTACCACCTGGATAACGGCCTTATGGTTGCCCCAGGTTAACTCCAGGCCACCGGTCTTTTTTTTGGTTAGTATGCCTTTTTCATAGGCCTCGAAGGCCCAATCTAAAGTGGTGGCACAACTGATGGTATCAATACCGGCGCGATTCAGCATTTCATTGACAAGAAAAATGCTGTGTAAATCGTCATTTAGCAATTGCGCACCGAAACCGCTAATGGTTTCGTACTCCGGGCGATGCGTCTCCTTCAACAGCGGCTCACCGGGGATATGACAGATTCCACCGCATCCGAAAGGACATCCGTAGCAGTGGTATTTTTGCGTTTCGTACTTGGTGACGGAGAACGCATTCACTTTGTTGGCCATTTCCGGGGGAAAATCTTTTACACCGACTCCCAACCAGTTTTTTATGGGAGAATCCCCACTCTCTGTAGAATCCGTGAGCGTACCCGCGGTACCGCAATTTTTCATTGTTTTTCCGAAATCGGACAAATCGGTTTCGAGTTCTTTGAGGAATTTAACCGTGTACTGCCACACTGTATCTTCATCGTTCACCGGCACCGATTTGTTGCCGTTAAGAGCCACTGCCTTAAGGTTTTTCGAACCCATTAAGGCGCCCAATCCGCTCCGCCCGGCCAGCCTGCCTTTGGCATTGGCCACCCCGGATATCAGGGAGAGATTTTCCCCTCCGGCACCGATACAGGCGACCTTGCAATCTTCACCGTGTTTCCCTTTGATATAATCTTCCGTTTCGGTGGTATCCTTTTTGCCCCACAAACCGGAAGCATCGACCAGTTCCTTTTTCTTCCCGTCGATTAAAAGATAAACCGGTTTTTCACTCTTGCCGATAAAAAAGATGCCGTCATACCCGACACTCTTAATCGCAGGAGCGAAATCGCCGCCGCAGTTGGAATCGCCCCAGGTGCCGGTAAGGGGGCTTTTGCCCGCAATCATCCAGCGGCCGTTAAAAATAGCTTTACCATTGGTTAATAGACCGCTCATTATTGCAAAAATATTGTCCGGATCAAACTTCGATAACCCGGGTTTTTGCCGGTCAAAGATAATTTTAGCAGCCAGGCCGTAGCCGCTGAGAAATTGCTCGTAAATTTTGCCGCCAATTTTCTCTTCTTTGAAGCTGCCCTTTGTCAAATTTACCCATAAGATACTTCCCATGCAACCTTGTTTCATTTATATCCTCCTGAATTTATTTTAAAACTCTTATTATTAACCGGTTGAAATAATTCTAAAATGACAGCGGGAGATACGCAACCTCTCAATTCTATTCTTGCGCAGCGAGCTGTCCTTCATTGCCATGGGGTCATTATAAAAAAAAATGAAATTATTATCAATAAAAAAATAAATTTTTTTCAATAGGTCCTGGAATTTTCACAGTCCCCAAACTCCCATCAAATCTTTCCCAGGTGGACGCAAGTGCCGGATCAGTGGTTAAAGCAGCCGGAAGAAAATATGAAGGTAAAGGAAAGGCGAATCGTGCCTTGTCCCTGGTCCGTGACCTGTACTTAATTGAGCGTAAGGCGAAGAATAAGGGATTTATGGCCTCGATTGATAAAATATTTGGATAAAGTTCCCTTATGCCAAAACTTCTGAAGATGTTTTTAATTTGCTGTCTATGAATATTATAGAAATGGATTTGAAAAAATAAATTTGGTTTGGTACAATAACACTGTAAGTATTAAGAAAATCGCTTACATTTTTTCAAAGAAGAAGGAATATGAAGGAATTTGATTTAGTAAAAAAAAGAAATAAATCCTGGCGATTAAGGAGGCTCATGTGAAAGATCTTGTAGAAATGATTTGTAAGGTACTGGTTGATTTTCCGGAAGAGGTTAAAGTGGCACAAATTGATGGAGAACAGATTTCAATCCTGGAATTGAAAGTGACCCAATCTGACATTGGCAAAGTGATTGGAAAACAGGGAAGAACTGCAGAATCCATAAGAACCATTGTAAATGCTGCCGGAATGAAGCAGAAAAGACGATATATTTTAGAAATTCTTGATCCGGTTGAAGAGACGTAGTTTTACCAGTGACGAGAGTTTAAAAACCAGCAAATTTGGGTAGTGCCAGTTCTCTTTTAACTCACATACAAGAAATGTGCACGGTGCATGACTTTGTGACTTCTTCAATTTATTTTCAGAGTGGAACGAAAAAAAAAGTAACAAAGTAGCCCACCGCCCCCAGGGTTTTTTAACGATCATTCTTTTTTTGAAGACGGCCAATTAGTTATACGGGGCAGTCCATCCCGGTCTCCTAAAAAATACAGATTCTAAAGTACCCGATAGGTCTTAAGATTGAATAGTTACAATTTGACGACCTATTGACACCAGTAAATTCCTAATGTATACTTAGGATATGACTGGTGTAAAACGAAATCTCGAAGACAAAATAAATAAATTGCTCGACTTTTTCCCGGCTGTCATTATCCTGGGCGTAAGGCAGGGAGGGAAAACCACTCTGGCGAGACGCTTGAGACCCGGTTGGAAATACTTCGACTTAGAAAAAGGGAGCGATTATGACCTGATTACCCGGGATGTTGATTTTTTCTTTAAAGAAAATCCCGGTGAAATCATTATCGACGAAGCCCAACGGTTTCCCGGGCTATTCTCGGAACTGAGGGGAATAATCGATAAAAATAGGGAAAACAAAGGTCGTTTTATCCTTACCGGCTCAAGTTCTTTTGAATTGGTAAAAAATGTCTCGGAGAGCCTGGCCGGTCGGGTAGGAATTATCGAATTGGGCACATTGAAGTTCAACGAATTTTTCCGCCGGCCCCTGTCTC
>JAGLQA010000569.1 GCA_023137075.1 Candidatus Aminicenantota bacterium | reverse complement strand
ACCTGCTCTAAGGATGAGAACAACTCTGTTTTCAGCACATAAGAGCCGGTCGAAAGGTTCTTGCCGGTCAAAAGATCGAGTTCAATATTATCGCCGGATGACATGTTTACATCATAGGTCTGCGACCAGAACTCCTCTTCAACTAGGCCCGCGCTCCCGATGTTAATGGTCAAGAAATTATCAGGTACACTGTAATCTATTTCTTCTCCACCGGAGCAATAAAATTTTCCTTCACTATATAAAAGGTTATCCAAGATAGGAATATTTTCTTCAACAAGCTGGAAAACCCCATCCCTTAAAACATATAAATTATTGCTGGAATATGATGTATCGATAACATACAATATACCGTTGTCGTCTACTGCAAAATCTTCTATCCCGTATTCAGGGAAACCATCAAAATCTTTGTATTCAACCCAATTATTGCCATCAAAAGATTGAAGTTTGTAGTATTGATACCAATCATCCCCATGATAATGCCTCAACCATAAAACTCCATTCTTATCCATGTGAATGCGGTCCTTTACACCTAGTGATAAACCTGAATCATAGGAAGTATATTGGTCATCAGTAAGATCATCCTTGATATGGAAAAGGCAAAACCTGACGGAATATTGACTAATATACTTATATGCTGCTGCCCATATACCGTTTTCAAGGTCGCTGGTCAGCGATTTTATAGAATAGGTAGGGCCAGGGAAATAGTTCCATTCACCGTCATAGTAATACAAATTACTCCTCCCCGTCCAGATTCTTCCGGTATTATCTACTGCTAATTTGACTTTCCCATAAGAATTGGCCAATTGATTACTTGAATAGGGAATAAACTCCATTATACCTTCCCTTATTTTTATTATTCCATGAAGCGTACTGGTGCAATAAACACTATTATCGCTGCCCACAGAGAGTTGATATACATTATATATCCACTCCCGGTCGGAAGTAGCGCAGTAATTGGTCCATTTGATGCCGTCATACATAGAAATTCCATTTACTGTTCCGGCCCAGATATTACCATTTTGGTCTGCTGCCAGACAATTAACCTCCCCAGCCAGCTTATCGGACTCGTTTGTTAATTCCTTTGCTGTCCAGATGCCATCTTTATATTCCAGGAAACCGAACTCAAGAATAAAATATGCACCATCTCCCGATCCAGGAATAATGGCATAGGTATCAAGCCCTGCCAGTACCGGCACCTGGTCCTGTTCAAAGATTTCAAAACCGGTATCATAATGTATCAGGATTTTATGGTAATTGTGATCCTCGTCCCGGTACCTGGCCCTAATCCATAAATTACCCTCGACTGCTTCCATATCGTAGATGGTGAGAGGGGAAGGGTGAAGGTCACTTAAATTCCACTCATCCCATATGCCACCGGTGCGGCAGCGGTATAGCTTACTCGAGTGGGCTATCCATATACTACCATCCGCTGTAGATGTTAGTTTATTGGAAACAGAGGCATTCCCAAAAGGAGCAGAAACACTCTCGAAAGTTGAACCGTTATATTTTACCACTCCGCCGGAGGTGGAGACCCAGACTGAACCGTTTCCATCTTTAACTATGCGATATATCCAGTTGGAAGGCAAGCCGTTAGCTGTAGTAAAGGATGTCCAACTGCCTGATGAAAATACCGAAACCCCGCCACTGGTTGCCAGCCATACTGCCGGGCTGCCCGCAAGGTCTGCCTCAACGATATCTCTTATAAAACTTGATACCAGGCCATCCGCGGTGGTATAGCGGGTCCAGTTTCCGCCGTTATCACACCTGAATGCTCCGTTGTAGGTGCCAACCCAGATTTCGCCCGCACCGGTTACTAACATGTCATTGCAATAGTAACCTGGTTCATATATTACATCAGAATTTCCGGTCGCCTTATCGTACTCAATTACTCCCATGTCCGTGGTAATATAGAGTTTTGCACCATTGTCAAATCCTTGCTGGAGCATATTGTAAGAAACGTAGCTGCCCGGTTTTTGCTCTTCGAATCCCGACGTGGTCTTCATGTGGCGTATTATTTTGGCCTGCAGCAGCCCATCTGTAATTGCACCGGTATCGACTGTCATCTCACTCTTTCCTGCCACATTTTCATTTTCGAAATATTTCTCTTTCAGGGTATAGCTATTCAGTGATGCCATCAAACCAGCAATCTGAACAGGTGAATAAGTTTTCCAGATCTTTCCACTATTGCTCTCTTTTGCTTGCTGAGAAATCTGATAACTTCCGCTTTTGGCACCTGTTGGGACCTGGAGTAAAATCGTTTTAATACCTCCTGCTGTTATAGCTGCAGTCTCCTTGTGATCTATTATTTTTTTGTAATTTTTATCCTTTAAAAATATCTCAATCTCAAATTGACCTTCTGTGCCCCCTAAATTTTGACATTCAAGTGTAATCGTATCTCCTGAGCTTAAATTCACCGGGGGTTCGGTAAATTTTATTTCGTGCTCAGGAATCTTGACCGGATAGTTGGAATGAGAAATAAAAATTCCTCCTACCGTTAAATCAACGTATAAAGAATAAGTTCCCACTGCTGTCGATTCAGGAACGGCCACCTGGTAATCAAACAGATTCGCCGCTGTTGGAATGATCGACACTGCCCTGCTGTCGGAAAAATTGAGCCCGGATGAATATACCTTTAACTCTCCTGGCAACGGACTTGAAAAACCGGAACTTCTCTTCATATTCACTTGAAATTCGATAGTCTCACCTGCCCGGGCAAAAGTTTGACTATAAATCCCGGATGTGGCAAAAGTTATTGGAATTACTTTTATTTTTGACTTATTTTCAATGGATTGCCCTGAAGCAAATGTTGACATCACTACTACATTTCTATATGGACTCATAAAGTCTGCAACCGTGCCTATCGGCACCTGGAATATTTCTTCTGTCTTAAATATCCCATCAGGTAGAAATACCTCCCTGGTTTCGGTTATACCTGATTCAGGACATTGAAACTCAATATGAACATTACCCGTGCCCACTATTTCCACCTTTACCTGGGCTGTATCTCCGTATTGATACCAATTTTTGTCAAAGGTGACATTAATTGACATGGGATATTTATATTTATTGTAATGACTCTTTATTTCAGGTGCTGTAAGGGACTCGTCAAAATAGAAGTTTACTATTTCGTATAGACCCGGAGGAAGGGGATTAAAAACCAGGGTGTCGTTTACCACTTTCTGTTCGTTACTTGCAAGTTCTATGTTTTTTATCTCTTTTTTATATATCTCCGTTCCAGCAGCCATATGTCTCATTATCACCGTTAACTCACCATTACTCACATTGATTGCACTTCTATTATTGATATAAATATCAAGTGGGTATGAATTCCCCGCTGTCAATTCTGATACATACTGATTCCCTGCATTTATTAAAGGATCAATCTTAACGTATACACTGCTGCTCTCAATTCTAAAATTCATAATCCAATTTTCTCTACTTCCGACAGATTTTTCCACTTGCAGTCTCAATCTGTAAGAACCGGGTGACAAAACGTTTGCCGGTGAATATTGACCGGTATTAGAAAAAGTACCGCCGACCTCAAAAGTGTGAGAAGTGTTGTAGAGATCGGTTATTTTTTCATACCGATAATTGATGAAATTATATTTTTCTAAACTTAGAAACAGTAAAAATGTCATGCTTTCAGGACTTTTATTTAAAGTTTCAATTTTGTAGTTAATAGGTGTACCTGCTTTTACCGGAGTTGGACCTATTAAATTTACATTACTTTCGGTTCTCGGGACAATAACCTCTATCCCTTTCCTGGCTCTAACGTAGCTGGAACTGACACCGTCGGAATACATATATTTCATCCAGAATCCTTCCATACTGGTACTATAGCCATAAACTACACCCAATTCAGGTTCGAAGGTATGGGAAAAGGTTTGCCCGGGAGCGACAGAAAAATTTCCTATTGACGTTACGTTTTTGTGCCACCAGTCGTAACTTAGTTCACCGCTTATGCTTTTACTCTTATTATTTTTTATATGTACCGTTACTGTGGGCCTCTCAAACCAGTATATAAACTCATTCTGCACAGTGATCCACATATCCACATCTTTTATCGAAGTATACTCCTGTTCAATTTTGTATATGGCAAATCTGCCGGAAAGAGCTTCTGTTTCCATTTGTATCAGGTCACCGTTATCGTTATACAACTCATAATAAGTGTGACCGATTCCCCTGTGATTATTTCCTAAATCGGGTAGAGTAAAAACTATTGGCACAATTACTTCATCTCCGGAATTTAAAGATACTCCATGTTCGGTTTCATATAAAACCAGGTTGTTATCGGGAGTATAAACCTTTATAATCGCTTTGGTTGCAGCCTGCCCCTCATCAAGGGAGTTTTTTACTTCAATATTCAAATTTATTTGAGGATTTGGCTCAACAGCAAGGTCGTACATATTTATCGGGGTTTCCGGGTCTTTTGCGAATGTAATCAAATCTCTGACTACCTTTAACTCTTCTGAAGATGCCTGACTATGGGAGGAACCCCAGTCCGTATACCCGCAAAATATGAAAACATAGCCTGAACCATATTTATAGTAAATCAATGCAGGTTCATTATTGACCACTCTTTTTAATAAAACATTAGCGCTACCAGGAAATGTGCTGATACTTCCGTCTACCGCAATATCTACTGATTCCCTTGATGATGAACTTAAAACAGGGTGAATATTTTCAAAATAAACTGAATTCTTCTCGCAACTCTGGGCATTCCTCCAGCCATGAACGCTGAGAAGTTCCCCCTCCGGCTTAGGAAGGACCTGAAAATCTTCTAAATATTGCTGCGCAAAACATATTACAGCCCCCCCCTGGCTAATATACTGCTCAAGGGCAATTTTTAAGGTGGAATTATGCATCTGGCCAAATAATCCCCCGGAAGGAATGACAACCACTTCGGGATTGGAATTGCCTGTTATTTCAACGAGATAAGTGTTTTCATGAAAATGACTGAAGAGTTTTTCAGCTTCTCTCCAGTAACCTGCATTAAAGATTGAAACAGAACCCTTACCGAGTGCAGAATATTCCGGTAAAAAATTGCTCACCGAATAATTATCATCGGCTGCATCTCCTCCGGGTCCTGGTGGTGGAGGGGGTGGCCCGCACACATCAAAGGCTACTGTTAATGAACTACTCAACAGTATAAGAGATACTATTAACACCATATTTAAAAAAATTCTCTTTTTCATCATTTTCTCCTGTATTTCTTTCATTTACCCTTAATAATATTTTTCGTTAAATTTTATGTATGTGTAATCCCAAGCTTCTTTTTCGCGACTAGTTTCTGATTTCTTGAATGCACTTTTGATATATTTGGAAAATAATGACCTGATTTTCTTTTTTAATATGTTGATTTTAGAGTTACATTTTTCTATTTTACACTCTCCTTTACATCCGCAGTCATATTCAGGGAGCTTGTCACAAACTTTCTGTAATAGCGTTATCTCATTTTTTTTATCTAAGAATTCTTCACCTGTAAATAAAGCCAATGTTAAATTATAAAATTGGGCGCAATGAAGCATTTCATGTTCTTTAATAGCGTTCTGGAAAGCTATAAGAGCATTGTTATCTCTGTCCATGTCGTAAGTTCTTTTTTTCATAATATTCGGATTATTTCTGTCCCTATAAGGGATAACAACACAATCTAAAAAATGTTTGAATCCTTCTTGATTATAGTAAGCTATTTCCTTTACAATAATAATTGTTAACTCGCATGCATACTTACATTTACAATCTTCGCCCTCACAAGATTTTGTTTTTAGGTTTAACTTAACTGTACCATTTTTCAATTTATCCGGCACAATGACCATATATCCACATGCACCAATCCTTTTCCATCTTCCTCCTGTTCCCATTCTCAATTTTATTGATAGGTCACTTCCTATCGGGGTTTCCTCTAATTTATGAAGTACGAATTCTAAATCAATTTTGTTAAATTCAACTTTCTCACAATTATAACCAAGATCATCTTCTATTAAAGTTTCAATTTTAAATCCCTTGTTTCTGCAATAACTACAACCGTTAAAATATTGAGAATATTTGTTATACGGGGAAATATAGTTGTTATATGGAGGGTTATTAACCTGTCCAGTGCAATTTCCTATATAGGATGTACTTCCCAATTCATTTCCTGAATTGATACTTTTATAGGAAATGTTATTGATTAGATTTATTTGATTTTTGTTTAAATAATCTTCATCATCAGGAATCGAAAGATGAAAGAGTGAATAGTCATAATCCAAAAATGCTTTAGTGCTTTCTTTAACGAAACTTAATATAGTGGGGCTATGTCTAATAATCAAATCAATTTTTAGATTTCTATTCCTATAAACATCGACTTCGTTTTCAGGACCATTATATGAAACACCAATATCGCCGGTAAAAGTATCAACTTCAATTCCATATATAAAAAGCCCCATTAAGTAATTTCCACCAGATTTTACTCCCATAAGGTATCTTCCTGGTTCAATATCATACAATGTGTGTACCGAATTATTGGGATTTATTTCTAATGAATAAAAATAGCTTTTATCATCTTCCATACTTAAAAAAATAATTTCAGTTGCTCTATTTATAACACCATCTTCATAAATTATTTTCAATTCAACTTTCTCCATGATCTCAAACTGGGAAGAAATAAAACCTGTTAACATAAATAACAAAAAAATAAACAAAATTGATCTTTTCATTTTTCCTCCTTATATATATCGACATTAAAATGTATTTCATAATAGTCCCTCTTTTTTTCTTTTATAAATTTCTGTTTATAAAATCCATAAGATCGTCCATATCTATTAAAAATTTTTTTTTCTATCTCGTTTCTTTTAGAACAGTAAAACGAAGGTGACAACACTAATTTTATTTCAACCGGACGTTTTTTATAAACTTTTATTTCATTTTGTTCTGTTTTTGCATTATCTCCGTCAACAATCATACTACTACTATATTGAAATTCATATTTTTTACCTCCAATTTCTTCCAAAAAAATGAATCCCACAAAACATTTCCCTGGTTTTAAATCATAAAAAGAATAATTAAATTTATCTTTTTGAATCTTTTTAATATAATCTCCTTCTTCTCCATCCAAAATTATCTTGATTGGCATAATAGGAAATTCTTTCTCAAATACAAGATCAATCTTAACCTGGGGCTTTTTTTCTTTTATAGATGTCTCTACACTTTGTTTTTGACATGAAAAGGATAATATAACAAAAAACAAAAACGTATTAACATAGAAAACTTTCATATAATTTCCCTGATTGAATTGTTTTTTGTAATTTTTGTTTATTCTCATTTTTCCTCCACATAGATTTCCATATGCAAATATATTTCATAAAAATCTTTTTCTCTTTCTTTTATATGTTTTTGTTTATAAAACCAATGTGACCGCGCAAATATAAGGAAAATTTCTTCTTTTATCTCATTTCTTTTATCAGGACCAGAAAAATTTGGGAAGAAAAACAATTTTATTTCAACCGGACGGTTTTTATAAACTTTGATTTCATTATTTTCGGTTTTTGCTTTTTTTCCATCATAATCCCAACTAGCATTGTATTTAAATTCATATTTTTTACCTTCAATTTCTTCCAAAAAAATGAATCCTATAAAATATTTCCCTGGTTTTAAATCATAAAAAGAATAATTAAATTTATCTTTTTGAATTTTTTTAATATAATCGCCTTCTTCTCCTTCCAGAATTATCTTGATAGGCATTAAAGGGAATCCTTTCTCAAGTACAAGATTAATCTTAACTTGAGGCTTTTTTTCTTTTATAGATGTCTCTACACTTTGTTTTTGACATGAAAAAGTGGAAATTACCAAAAACAACAGAGCGTAAAAACAAATCCATTTTTTAATACTATTATTATATACCGACTTTTTGATCTTTTTTTTTATTTTCAAAATATCCTCCAAAATATTGGCCCCCGGACGGACGCCTTTAGCATCGGCCTTATAATATCTTGTTTTCAAACACCACACGCATACCATTTTATACCTCGTAATCTGCCCTCTAATAGCGCAACGTTTTACCCTCATCCTATTTATATCTCAATCGGCAGATTTTGTCAATACCTGTCCTGAGAATGCAAGACATTACCGCCGAACATTGTTCGTCTTTTGGGGTGGCGATTCCTGGAAACCATTGATAATACAGCATTTGTCACCATGCCGCTGTAGGTGCCAACCCAGATTTCGCCCGCACCGGTTACGATTATATCGTTGCAGTTGTAACCGGGATCGTACAACAACTTTGTATCACCGGTTGTTTTGTCATACTCCACAATACCTATATCTGTGGAAAGAAAGAGTTTTTCGCCAGTATCGAATCCCGCCTCGATCATGTTGTAGTCAATGTAATTGCCCGGTTCTTGCTCTTCTACCCCGGAGGTGGTTTTGACATGGCGAAGGATTTTGGCTCGCAGCAGACCATCCGCAATCTCCCCGGGACCATTGTTTATTTCACTCTTGCCTGCCACATTTTCATTATCGAAGAACTTCTCTTTCAGCGTATAAGAGTTTAAACCGGTTTCTAAGCCTTTTATCTCAATGTTGTTATAAGTACTAAATTGTTTGCCTGTTAGTGTGTGCGTGGCCTCCTGGAAAAGGATATAATTGCCGGTGTTTAAAACGGTGGGAATCGTGATATTTACTTCTGCCTTTTCTCCTGCCGGTATATCGAAACTCCGGCTGTAAGCCAGCACTATTTTACCTTTATTATCCCTCAATTTGAGATCGATATCGTATAGGCCGTGTCTGCCGCCTAAATTGGTATAATTTAGCGCAGTGCTGCCGCCGGCATCGAGGTTTTGAGGCGGAACGGGGAGCAGTAGATAAGGGGGCGGTATTTCGACCGGTTTACTACTGGTGATTAGCGGCTCGTTGTCGACTAACAGTTGGTAATCAACCTGATGAACTCCTGCCGCGGCTGCTTCGGGTATGGGAATGTCATAGTTGAAA
>JAGLQA010000568.1 GCA_023137075.1 Candidatus Aminicenantota bacterium | reverse complement strand
AACAATTGGGGGAAATACTCCTTAAACACCTGGCTGATTTCCTCAAACTTCCCAATAGGGGAATTAAACCGAAAACAGTCGAAGATAAAGGCGGCTACTTGTTAGGATATACGAAAGCCCCATGCCTCATTGCGGAACCCTTTTTTATCGATAATAATGAAGACCTGGAACATGTCATGGAAAATTTAGATGGACTGGCCGATGCCTATGCCGGCGCATTGGACGAGATTTCAAGGGTTCTTATAAACGAAGAAGAAATTTCCCTTCACGTTTGACGAATCGAAATTTTATCGTTTTTTTTTGTTTTTTGCCGATAATAGTTGATTTTTCTATTTATTTTGTTATATAATTGCACTATGGCAAAAAAAACGAGTCATGAAACGGTGTTGAGACAAAATCTGAAAAAATCCTTTTATGCGCTTTTCACCCTGTTTATAATAGGATTGATCGGATTTTCTATGGCATTTATCGATTTTAATCATAACTTTAAAAAGAACCAAAAGGCGTTGTATATGATGTCCAATGAAGTGATGCAATTGGAAAGTAAAGTGAATTCCGATAATTGGAAACTAAAAAATTACGATTTTTTCGAATACAAAGTGAATGCCTTTGAGAAAAAATACCCCAAATTCTCCAAAATCGTCGATACCGCGTATCTTAAAAGTCACCAGTATGGCTTCCACCCGGACCTCGTTCTCGGGATTATGCAGGTGGAAAGTAATTATAATCCCGAAGCGGTTTCTACAGCGGGCGCCTATGGACTGATGCAGGTGAACCTTTCCGTGTGGAAGAATGAGTTGTCCATCGATGAAAAAAACATATTCGATGTGGATTATAATATCGACTTAGGACTGCAGATTTTAAAAATATACTTCTTAGAATCGAAGGGAAATATGGAGCGGGCACTCCATCTTTACAACAATGGTTATAAATATAATAATACCTCTTACATTGGAAAAGTTAGTAAATCGCTTTTCAGTTTAAACCGTAATAGAAACAATATTACCACTATTACGAATTGATGATCGAATGCTCTCCGGTTTTGTTACGGCATTAGCAAGAAGAATAGTGAATGAATTGTAAAAATTCCGATACCCACAGAATAATACCTCTCTTATTGACATTTCTTTTCATATTTCCGCTTATTCCTGCCGCGGCAAAAGGCGGCTCCAGGATTAAGGATTACCGGAAGCATCTAAATCCCGGTTTTAAAAAAGAGGAGCGTGCCAGTACCCGGTTTATTATCGTTCACACCTCCGAAGCCGGATTATCCAGCACCTTGAGGACGCTGTCAAAAGGAAAAAAGACAAGAACAAACCGCCGTACAAAAGGAGGACATGCCCACTATGCCATTGCCAGGAATGGCCAGGTCTACCGGGTAATGAGCCATATCTATCGAGCGGATCATGCCGGTCTAAGTATGTGGAACGGAATTGAGGATATTAGTTCGCATTCCCTGGGGATCGAATTAGTGGGTTACCATTACGGCGAGATTACAGCCTCCCAATATCGAACCCTGGCGCCGCTGCTGAAAGAATTGCAGGGTATATATCACCTCCCGGATAAAAATGTGCTGGCTCACTGTCAGGTCTCCTACGGAGAACGCAACCGCTGGTTCAACAAAATCCACCGGGGTAGAAAACGCTGTGCCCTTAATTTCGATCCCCGCAAAGCCGGTTTGAGAAATAGCTGGCATTATGATCCGGATGTAAAAGCAGGACGATTATTGACTGACCGGCAGATTACGGAAATGTTCTATAGTAAAAGACCGGTATCGCCGCAGGTTAGTACCGGTAAGAAAATCGCGAATGCAGCAAAGACAAACAAAAGTGAGATTTCCAATATAATCAGTTCCGGGAATACGGCCTGGAATATTGCCGGGGAAGATTATAACAGTCCCGGCACGATTTACATATTACCGGGCAAGGCAAAAAAAATGATCCGGGGAGACCGGGTCCGGAGTGAAACCGGCTGGGACCGGCTGCCCCCCGGTACGCAGGTTTTGGTGAATCAGCCTTTAGACCGGGAGCAGAAAAAAGGCCCCATTTTCTCGATCGGTAGGGATTACACGGCCTGGAGTTTTGCCGGTTCCGCTTATCGATATGCCACCACCATTTATATACTGCCGCGGAATAAAATAGTGCCCGGTAACCGTATCCGGGACTGGGATGCCCTTCCTACCGGTACGAAGTTGATCATCGGTTACCGGGGCCCCTTTATCCTTAGGAACCGGGAAGGTGAAACCGCCTGGGGCATCGCCGGGAAAGCTCATAACCAAGAAGAGACAGTCTATTTATTACCGGGAAATTCCCTGGTAACCGGAGACCGGGTAAAGGATTTTAATGATCTACCCAGGGGCACAAAGATATTTATAAAAATAAACGAAGTTCAATAATGGAAATTATTTTATTGATATTGAGAAATTATATGATGCTTATTTGTTGATTTTTTTTTGATTTTATTATATATTTATACTGAGGAATCGAAATGGATGAACGCAAAGAAGAAAGAAAAAAGAAGCGGCTCCTGTTAAAAGTAGACGATGATAAAGGAATGCTGGTTGATATTTCAAAAATCGGGCTGCGTGTGGCAATGGAGAAGATCCCTTCCGGTGAAACCATCGATATTAGCTTAAGAGTCAGACGTGAGAGCTTCACTTTAAAGGGAACGGTTCATTGGGTGGAGATAAAGCAGACTGTAAATGAACCCTATGAAATGGGCATATCACTGTTAGAACCAACCGAAGAATATAAGGAGTTTGTCGAAAACCTGCCGCCTGATTGATCGCACATAAAGATCGAATTAGACGCAAAATTTTGCGTCTCTACCGTATTCTGAAATCTACTATCTGTGCGTTTGATTTATAATTTAACGCTTTTTATTATTTATCATACCACTGGTCTTTGATAATGGTGGCGGTACCGCTCAGTTTCTTCTTTCCCGCAGTCAATACCACCCGGTAATCTCCTTCCTTTACCGGTGAGTAGCTGTATTCCATATCGATGTTCATGGAAAAACCATAAGCTGCCATCATCTTCATGCGCTGCTTCAGTCTTTTCTTTTCTTCTTCGCTTCGTTTTTTACGCTGGTCCATGTTCCACTGCACCCGGTGAATGCCCCTATTGTTTTTTCCCTTTAATTCATTGATTAACTTGCTGCCTTTGAATATAGAGATTTTCACCTCACCTTTTACCTCTTTGTTCAGGTAGTAGTTGATTATAACCGCATTGGGCTCGCTCTTTCCGGGGAAATTGGCAAAGCTGGCGGCATTGGTTTTGTTCCGCACCCATTTTACTTTGGGCTCGATAGTAAAAAGGTGAACGTCTTTCGCAAGCACATCCGGGGTACATTCCTGGAGCGGAGAAATATCGGTAATAAAAATCCCCCTGCCGTGGGTGGCTGCTATCAGGTCATTCTCCCGGGGATGGATGACCAGGTCATGAACCGGTTGGGTGGGCATGTTGAGCTTCAGCTTTGTCCAATTTTTGCCGCCGTTGATGGAAACATAAACGGCAAACTCGGTGCCCACAAAAAGGAGATCGGGATTCTTATGGTCTTCTCTAACTACATTGATGGGTTCGTCCGGGGGTAGGTCGGAGGCAATGGAAGCCCAGGTCTGGCCGTAGTCGGTGGTTTTATAAAGGAATGGCCTGAAATCATCGCGGCGATACCCGGTATAAGAGACATAGGCCGTACCGGGATTGTGGTGTGAGGCAAAAACTCGACTGACCCAGTATCCCGGGTTCCCGCTGATACGGTCGTTCAGTTTGGTCCAATTTTTGCCGCCATCACGGGTCATATGCACGTTGCCGTCATCGGTTCCCACCCAGAGTTCCCCCGAATTCAGCGGGGATTCGTCGATGGTAGTAATGGTACAATACTGGATATTACCGTCACCGCCTTTGCCGGTCGTCAGTTTTTTGGGATCATTGGTTGTCAGGTCCGGACTGATGACTTCCCAGTATTCTCCCCGGAAAGGCGATTTTACTACTTTGTTACCGCAGTGGTAAATAACGCTGCTGTCATGCGGAGAAACCAGGATAGGGGAGTTCCAATTCCAGCGCATTTTGGGATCTTTCCTGCTGTAAGCAATGAATTTACTCTCACCGGTGATTAAATCTATCCGGGTCAGGGGACCAAACTGGGATTCATTGTAAAGAAAGCGGTTGGTATTCCAATCGAATACATTGTACATACCGTCTCCGCTGCCAACGTTTTCCCAATCTTCAAAGGCGATTTCACCTGCTCGATTTCCCATACCTCTGAATCCCGAAGGTACGCGCCGCGATATGCTCGGTCCCATCCAGGATCCGTTATCCTGGGTTCCACCGGCTACCCGGTAAGGGTAGGACATATCCACGCCCACGGCATAAAATTGGGCCAGGGGGATGTTATCAGGGTGATACCAGTTTTTGCCGCCGTCATAGGTAATGCCCATGCCGTGGTCATAGCCCAAAAGCATATGACGGGAATCTTTGGGATCGATCCACAGGGCATGGTCATCGCCGCCAAACCTGAAGGGCCGTCTCTTCCAGGTTTTTCCGCCATCGTAAGTGCTCCAGGATGCAGCACTCAGCACATGGACAATCTTATCGTCATTGGGATCGATAATAATCCGGCCGTAATAATAACCGGGAGCACCGCCGATGCTCTTATCTTTGGGGCTGACTTTCGTCCAGGTTTTGCCCGCGTCATCGGAACGGTACACTTCGCCGTCGATCATGCCCCGGCTCGATTTGTCTGCCAGGAGTTCTTTCTCACGCTTTTTAGCGGACAGGTTCGGTTTGTTGGCATTCTCGATACAGGCGTAGAGGATATTGGGATTTTTGTCGTAAATATCGATGCCGATTCTGCC
>JAGLQA010000567.1 GCA_023137075.1 Candidatus Aminicenantota bacterium | reverse complement strand
GTATAGGGCTTGCGTACTTTATCATAGGTGGCAGCATAGAGAGTGTCATGGTTTACCGGATCCATAACCACATCTACCACGCCGATATGTTTTTTACGCACTACCACATCCAGCACTTTCTGCCAGGACTGGCCGCCGTCCCTGGTTTTGTATAATCCCCTTTCCGGGTTTTCCGAATAGAGGTGACCCAACGCAGCCGCGTATATGATGTTCGAATCTTTCGGATGAATGACGATACGGCCGATGTGATGGGATTCTTTTAAGCCCATGTTCTTCCAGGTTTTTCCCGCATCGGTGGATTTGTAGATACCATCTCCCCAATAGGAACTGCGTGAATTGTTGGCTTCACCGCTTCCCACCCAGAAAATATTGGGATCATTCCGGTCTAATGCGACAGCCCCGATAGAAAATACCTTTTCATTGGTGAACAGTGGCTCGAAGGTGATACCATTGTTTACCGTTTTCCAGAGACCGCCCGAAGCGGTAGCCGCATAAAATGTGTATGGGTCATTTTCCACAACGGCAAAATCGACATAGCGTCCGCCCTGCCGGGTGGGACCTATTTCCCGGTAGCTGAAATTTTTCAACAGGTTCTCGTTAAGTAACGGTTTTTCAGCCGCCGGTAAAAGCGAAAGCAGCATAAAGGACAGGGAAAAGACCACTGCCGCTTTGAAAAAGGATGGTTGGGGTCGCCGACCACTTTGTGAAATATTCATATTACCTCCAGGTGTTGTTTTATACATTATAAGCTCAGACTTGACTATGTTTAATTTACGAAAAATCAAAGAGAATGGTTATGAGAATTTAAAATTTTGTTAACCGATAAAGTTAGACCAACCGTTAATTCTCAATTCTCCCGCCTGCTCATAATTCGATGAATCATCTTGAACTGGATTCTATAAATAGGTATAATGGATGGTAAAACAAGTGTCTTAATATGGAAAAACTCTTTGCAATCCTGATGGCATTAACTGCCTATACACTGCTCTCAATAGGTATCGTCTTAATGAAAAAGGGCGTACACTGCTTCGGCTGGAAAGGGAAGCGGAACCGGCAATTTTATTCTTATTTAGGAACCTGGATCTCCGGTTTCGTAATCATGAATCTGAACGGTGTGTTCAATGCCGTTGCCCTTAAAATCCTTCCGCCTCACATTGTTTCGGCTGCGGCCGGCTGGGGTATCGTTATCCTGATCTTTTTTTCTTCCTGGGTATTAAATGAGAAAATCTACAAAAGTGATTTTTACTTCGCTTTCCTGATAGTGGTGGGCATCTTCATAATGAATTTTTTTGAACAAGGGATTTCGGTACAAAAACCGGTTTCTTTTACCGGGCTGGTTATCGTATCCGCGCTGCCTTTCGTTGTAATACCTGTGATTTTTTTTAAAGCCTTGAGCGAAAAACTAAAAACAGTGGTTTACGCGGCAGTGTCGGGTTTATCGGCAGGCCTGCTGCTGGTTTTTTTGAAGATGTTAATGGTTACTTATGGGTTCCGGGTGTCGGATTTTTTCGGTTCCCCCTACCTTTATTTATATATCCTTTTCGCTATTCTCTCTTTAATAGCACTGCAGTTGGCAAATAAGTGCGGGGACATGATCATAATCGGACCGGTACAATATTCAAACCAGATCGTTTATCCGGCGGTTTCTACTTACTTAGTTTTCAGGCAATCGATGACCCTGTTACAGGTGGCGGCCATTCTTCTAATTATTTA
The DNA here is from genome assembly GCA_023137075.1 of Candidatus Aminicenantota bacterium. Classification (GTDB taxonomy): domain Bacteria; phylum Acidobacteriota; class Aminicenantia; order UBA2199; family UBA2199; genus JAGLQA01. Next base: position 29 of record JAGLQA010000567.1, on the reverse strand, counting down.
TTCGGTCAACAAAATCCTGGAAAAGCATT
>JAGLQA010000566.1 GCA_023137075.1 Candidatus Aminicenantota bacterium | reverse complement strand
GTTTCTTCTTCCGGCTCTTCTCCAAATATATACTTGTTGAACCAATTCCAATTATGAGTCAATACGGCAAGCTTCTCCTTGGGCTTGCCGATGCCATGCCCGAATCCTTTGTAAATGATGAGTCTTGAGGGTATTCCACGGTCCTGGAGACCCCGGTACAATTTATACGCATTGGGCGGGGGAACACGCCGGTCAAATTCACCGTGTTGGATCAGGGTCGGGGTTTTTGCATTGTTTATATGGGTCATGGGGCTGGTTTTTGCGTAAATAGCCGGGTCTTTCCAGGGATTGGCGCCTAAATAATGGATGGTGAAGGGAGTAATATCCGTCAGGTAATAGTAGGTGATCCAGTCGGAAATACCCGCACCTACACTGACCGCCTGGAAACGGTCACTGAAAGTGGTAATATAGGCGGATATGTAACCACCCTGGCTCCAGCCCATGGCCGCGACCCTGTCTTTATCCACAAATCCTAAGCCGATCAAATGATCCACACCGGATATCACATCCCAGTAATCGCCCACTCCCAGGTTGCGGTAGTTCAGTTTTCGAAAATTTGCCCCGAACCCGGCACTGCCGCGGTAATTAGGTTCAAGGAATACGGCTCCTTTCACTGCCCACTGTTCGATGGGGTAGTACGTATTGTAGCGGTCGAATTTCTGGGGAGCGGAGATCCCAGTGGGACCACCGTGGATAATCACGAACAGGGGATATTTTTTTTTGGGGTCGAAATCGGCCGGTTTGATCAGCACGCCGGTGATTTTAGCGCCATCCGTGCTCTTCCAGGAGATGGGTTCTTTTGTGGCCAGTTTCCATTTCGCAATCTGGTCTGTAAAGTTAGTCAATTTTACCGGTTTAAATTTATTTATTGATGTGTGATAAAGTTCCGGGTATTTTTCCGCATTTAAATAGGAAAGGGCCATAGTATTGCCCTTCTCGTTTAGTGAAAAACCCTGGAGAATGAAGTTGTTGGCCGGTGTTAATCGTTTGATTACGCCATTCCGGGGAAACAAGCGGAATAGATGAAGATTCATACGTTGGTAAGCGAAAAAATAAATGCCGTCCTTTTTCCAGCTATCTAAATTAACATTCTCATCGAAATCCCGGGTCAAACACTTTATTTTGCCGCCGGAAGAAGGGATGGTACAAATCTCGGAGTTGACAAAATAGGTTTCGCTGCCCATGTTGGAATTAAACGCGATGGTTTTTCCATCCGGTGACCAGACCGGGGAACCGTCAGGCCCCTCTTGCTTCACTAATTGTGTGAATTTTTTATTCGATAGGGTGACAATATATATGTCCGATTTCGAGAAGGAAAGGATGCGAGAGTCGGGAGTGGCAGAAAAAGCGATTTTCGTGCCCTCCGGCGACCAGCTTATAGACGCGACATGCAGGTCGTTCCGGTCGACGATTTTTTCTGTTTTTCCCGTATCTATATCTAACAGCCACAGGTGCGTGTGCTTTAGTTCATCGTCGATGATTTCGAATTTCCCGTATTTTTTTTCGATGCCTTTTTGCTGTTTACTTTTTTCATCATATGCCGTATAGGCGATTTTTTTGCCGTCCGGCGACCAGCGGTAGGTATCAAAACCGGTTTTGAATTCGGTAATCTGTTTTCCCTCGCCGCCGGAAACCGACATCAGGTACAACTGGGTTTTTTCTTCCCTCTTCGATTTAAAGGTAAAAAAACGGCTGTCAGGTGACCAGCGATATGAAAAGCTTGATTTTTTTGCGAAGGTCATCTGCTTGATTTCACCGGTTTTAGTCACGGCCATCCAGATCTGGGAACGATATTCGTTTTTGTCCCAGTCCGGTTCCCTGACGCTGTACAGGATATATTGCCCATCCGGGGAAATCAAGGGATTTCCCGGAAATTTAAGGTTAAGTACATCTTTAAAAGTGGGTGTGCTGCTGTCACCGGTCTCTTGTTTCTCTCCTGAAAAAAGAAGACCGGTCATAACAAGAATTATCAGGGAAATTCTCAATATTTTCATGCGAAACCTCCTTTAGTTGTGATAATCTATTTATGTCAAGAAGCCGGGGTGTCTAAGGGTTCGATAAAAGTTTGGCCCCAGCAGGGCCGCCGGAGGCGAATAAAACCCTTACGCCCAGCTTGCATCAAAACAAAGAATCTTATAGCAAAGAAAGAAATGAAAGTCAAATTATTGTGATTTGAAAAATTTCAATTTGTATGATATAAAGAGTAACACTGCGTTAAAAAAGTTATTATCACGCATAAAAAAAAAGGATTAAACATGGAAGATTTAGCGGAATATTGTGCGCCGGGAACAAAGATAAAAGATGAAATGGTAAAGCTATCGGAAACCGTTTCGTTGAGGCTAATGACCTTTGAGCCGGAAAAGGATCATGGTAAC
>JAGLQA010000565.1 GCA_023137075.1 Candidatus Aminicenantota bacterium | reverse complement strand
TTACAACAATGACCGGACTCATTATTCATTGGAGAAAGAAACGCCCATGAAACGTCCAATTATAAAGAAACCGCCGGGTAATTCAAAGATAGTTGCATTACCACGTGTCGGTGGCTTGCACCACAAATACGTCTGGAAAGACGCCGCTTAATCATTTTCTTATCTGCTATCCTGTTGACCAGGGGACGAGTGGGTCCGGTCTCTGATTTTCGCAGCCGGAATGCCGATTTTTTCCCGGAAAAATCGCCTCGTTTTTTTTATCCCAAATCGCTTAAACCAGGATGTTCACTTTTTTTTACCCAAAATCCAGCCCGGATAGACTATTGGCGAGCGACAGTTTTCACGTTCCATTTCTGTGCAAAAAATGTCGCACCTAACATTTTGTACATTTTATCGGAAAATCGGCAAAAAAATAATTTTTTTATAGAACCGAATTTTATTTTAGACCTGTCCGTATTTTTCAGTTCAGCAGGTTATTGCTAAGCGTAATCTGCGGTTACCGGGTTGAGATTTAGCCCTGGAACTTGTCGCTAGGATTCCACCAGTTTATTTAGTTTCTTCAGCATGGCAAACATGATACCGCCGGCCAGGCACGAGGTAACAACAAGGATGGAATAACATTGCCACAACTCTAATTTGGCATAGGGGGTAGCCATGACCCCGGAAAGAAGATTGCCTATTGCCGTTGCGGCCAGCCAGCCTCCCTGCATGGTGCCCCTGATTTTTGGCGGTGAAACTTTTGCCACGTAAGCTAGGCCCATGGGACTGATAAACAGTTCCGCGATAGTCATTCCGAAATACATACTGATCAGCCAGTATGGGGAAACCAGGATCGAAGAGACACCACCTTTGGTGACAAGGTCTGCGGGACTGGCCAGGTTGTGAGAGATAGAAGCGGAAATCAAGATCAACCAGCCGATTCCCATGATGAACATACCGATGCCGATTTTCATGGGCGACGAGGGTTCTTTCCCTTTACTGCGCAGGAAGGCAAAGATACCCAGTATTACCGGTGTAAGGAATACCACGAAAATGGGGTTAAAAGACTGGAATAATTCAGGAGAGATGGGGTTCCCGTCACCGATGCCTTTAAAGATTCCATAACGCCAGCTTATGACCAATGTCCCTGCTGCTGCGAGAACTATACCGATAATCTTTGCTTTACCGCCAAATCTCTTCATCAATAAAAATATCAACCCCATGATGACAGCGATAATGGAGAGAAAGGCCGGCAGGTCGAAGAGCAGCTTGGTGATTGGCCCCACATTGCCGGCCGTGTAATTTTTGGCAAATACTGTCAGGATCAGACCGTTCTGGTGGAAGGCCATCCAGAAGAAGATCACCACGGAAAAAACCATTATGAGTGCAAAAATCCTATTGCGGGTTTGCTGCGGTGTCAGGTCTACAACGGTTTCATCGGACTTGAGTTTGTCTTTCTGCAGGTAGTCGGCATGTTTATAATATTTCTTGAAGACTAAGAATATCAGTAAGGAGATAATAATACTCACCGATGCGATGGCGAAACCGGCATTGTATCCCCGGCCCAAGGAAGCAATATACTGGTTGCTGAAATCAGCCAGGTTGGTGAACGCGCCTCCAAGCATGTTTCGTGCAATAGTCTCATATTCCGCGACATTCTCCAGGGTGCCTTTCAGGAATTGGTTTGCCATGCCCGGTATTTTTGCATTGTATATGAAACCGTCGCCCTTTAATAGAAAGTTACGTATACCGGTTGCCGCAAAAGGTGACAGGAATGCCCCGATATTGATACCCATGTAGTAAATATTAAAGGCCGCATCGTGCATTTTTTTGAATTTTTGCTCTTCATAGAGGTTTCCTAAAATAACCACTAAGTTGCCTTTAAATAAACCGGTTCCTAACGCAATGACGAAGAGCGATGTAAATACGAATAGCCGGGTTTGTCCGGGGACAGCCATCATGCCGTACCCAACAAACATAAATACAATCCCGGCAGCCACTATCTTACCGTATCCAACCTTATCGGCCAGCATCCCGCCGAACAGGGGAATAAAGTAAATTGAGAACAGGAATGCGCCCCAGATGATGCCTACATTGCTGATGGAGAGTCCGAAAGTTCCCTCAAAATAGAGGGTGAATATCGCCATCATGGTGTAATAGCCAAACCGTTCTCCCATGTTAGAGAAGAACAGTACAATCAACCCTTTTGGATGTTCTTTTAACATACAGCCTCCTTTTTCCCCGGCTGGGGAGTAGAAAATTTTATTAAAACACGTCTTTGTAATTCGATATTTTACAGGTTAAACCGGAAAATAGCAATAGGGTTTTGTGCATTTTATACTTCTGCTTTTTAGGATACATACAGTAGCAAAATAAATGCCAATATAAATAGGCATTTCTGCCCTTAAAAGAGGACATATTACTCCTTTTTATTCATTATGGCATTACATGGCGGTAATGATTAACATATATTTTTCCCCACCGTCAGTAGGGTTCGTTTTCCGAGCAGTGCCTTGAAAAACGATTATTTCTTTACACGATAAACATGGCATCGCCATAGGAGAAGAAGCGGTAGTCTTTTTCTATAGCGATTTGGT
>JAGLQA010000564.1 GCA_023137075.1 Candidatus Aminicenantota bacterium | reverse complement strand
GAAAATAATAAAGGGACAGGTAAATTATATTCAATCTCGATGAGCAAAACATTTGGAGATAATATGACTTTTTCAATTATTCGGCTATATGTTAAGTTTATGGAAATAAACAAAAACAAAAAAATATTCACTTGACTTCATATTTGTAAATGTGGTAAAATAACTCATTATGTGGATCATTGAAAGAACCGGGATAATTGCCGATTGGATTACGCAATTAGATGATGCAAAAGGAGCTATTTATAAGAATTTGTTAATATTGAAAGAAATCGGACCTGCTCTTGGCCGGCCATATGTGGATGCCGTAAAAACAAGTCGGTTTAGTAATATGAAGGAATTGCGGATTCAGAATAAAAAAAGAGTATTTAGAATCTTTTTTGCTTTTGACCCGGATAGAAAAGCAATCCTTCTTATAGGAGGAGATAAAAAAGGAGATAAACGATTTTATCAAAGATTGATCCCAATCGCTGATAACCTTTATGAAAGTTATCTCAAAGGAGAGAAAATATGAGGAAAAAAAATAAAGATTTCACTGATGAACTGGCAGCAATGCTGCCCAATGAAAGTGTCAAAAGAGCTAAAAGAGAGGCTGAGAAAGAGATTTTTCAAATCCGCCTTTCAGAGCTGAGAAAAAAAATGAGGATTCGCCAGGAGGATGTAATGGACTTCTCACAATCAAGCGTTTCGAAACTCGAAGCACGAAAAGATATCAAAGTTTCAACACTTGTCGAATACCTGAAAAATATAGGAATGGGGGTCGAGATAAAAGCGTATCCAAAGGACAAAAAGCACAAAGCAAGTGAAGAAGTTGTATTGCTAAAAGTATAGTCGTTTTTCAAGGCACTGCTCGAAAACGGTCAACCTATTGGTGGGGAAAATATGTCGAACATGTATCTAAATACCCGCACTGTAAGTGCTCATTACCGCCGTGTAATGGCAAAAAATAAAAAAAAGTGTTGACAGGAGAGAAAATTTGTATTATATTATAATTGACTGACCGGTCGGTCAACAAGATGCCCCGAAGGAAGCTGGCCACCGGTAAGGCAGTCGGTCGGTCAAATTGGTATTTAAGGAGCTTGCATGTGCGCGAAAGTCGTTGACAAAGAAGAAAAAAAAGATCGCATTCTCAAGGCTGCCATCGGGGAATTCGCTAAAAAAGGCTTTGCCAAAACGACGATTAGCGACATTGCACAGGCAGCGGGCATCGGCAAAGGAACTGTCTATGAATACTTCGAGAACAAAGAGGAGATTATCAATTATTCTTTTAATTATTTTATGCGCTTCATGCAGTTTGATATCGAGACGATACTGATAACCGAGATTTCGGCCCGGGAAAAATTGGAACAGATATTGGACCTATTCTCGGATATGAATAATTGGGGCAGCACGGACTTCATCGAGTTAATGTTTGATTTCTGGTCCGAAGGTATCAAAAATAAAAATTCCAGGGGCGGATTATTGAAAGATATGAATAAATTCTACCGTTCCTACCGGGAAATTTTTGCCGACATCATTGTAAAAGGTATGGGTGACGGCAGCTTCAGGAAAGATATAAATCCCGGTTATATTGCCGCCATGATTATCGGCTGCTTAGACGGTATCACGGTGCAGTGGGTGTTGGATAAGGAAGCTATCGATTTATCCGAAGCGATTAAGACGATTAAAAGTACGATTTTAAAAGGGATACTTCCCAATCAGACCGGCCGTTCGGTCAAAAGGAGGCCAAAATGAGTAAGTTTAGCCGTGTTTCGATTTTTCCGGTCTTTCTTTCTCTACTACTTACCCTGAGTTTGCAGGGAGACGCGGAACAGGGAGACGCGAAAGAGATTGTGAAAAAGATGGATGAACTGTACCGCAGTAGTTCCAGTTTTGCCAGTATGGAGATGGAGATTATTACCCCGCACTGGCAAAGGACGTTAAAATTGGATGCCTGGAGCCTGGGGATGGACAAAACCTTCATCCGCATACTTGCGCCGAAAAAGGAGCGGGGCATTGCCACCCTGAGAATCGACAACGAGATGTGGAATTTTTTGCCCAAAACCAATAAAGTGATGAAAGTGCCACCCTCCATGATGATGGGATCATGGATGGGATCGGATTTTACCAATGACGACTTAGTAAAAGAATATACCTTTCTTGACGATTATATATTCGGATTCACGGAAGTAGATAATCCCCGGGAGAATGTCCTGTACGTAAAATGTACGCCCAAGGAAGGGCGGCCCATTATCTGGGGACATATTATTATCGCGGTAAAAGACGACAGTTATCTACCCATATGGCAAAAGTATTACGATGAGAAAGGGAAATTAATGCGGGAGATAATTTACAAAGATCTGAAGAAATTCGGCACCCGGGAAATCCCCGCGGTCATGGAATTGATTCCCCATAATAAAAAAGGTAACCGCACGATTGTCCGCTATGTGACAGCCGAATTCAACATAAAAATCGGTAAAGAAATTTTTTCTTTGCGAAATCTGCGTTCGGGGATATGAAAATGATGGTATTAAAAATTGCCTTTCGGAATGTATTCAGGCAAAAAAGACGAACCATACTCACCGCTTTGAGTATGTTCGGCGGTTTTGTCCTGGCTGCTTTTTTTATCGGCTGGGCCGATGGGACCTATAACAATATCATCGATACCTTTACCCGTTACAACTTAGGCCATGTCCAGGTGCATGAAAAATCCTATTCGGATCGCCCCGCTATCTACAAAACGATAAATAATCTTCCTGAAATAGAAAAGGTTCTCGATAATACGAAAAAAATCACTTCCTGGACGCCCCGGCTTTTTTCGGCCGGCCTTGTCTCGGTTAAGGATAAAAGTGTGGGCACCCGGATTATCGGAATCGACCCGGAGAAAGAAGTCCGCACCACTAAATTTGATGAAAAAATCGTCAAGGGGCGGATGTTAGCGAAAACCCCGGCCCATGAAGTTGTTCTGGGAAAAGGGTTGGCCCGGATACTAAAAGCGGATCTTGAGGATGAAATAGTGGTGCTCTCCCAGGGCGCGGACGGTTCAATCGCCAATGATATGTATGAAATTGTCGGAATCTTAGACAGCGGTGACGAAATCAGTGACCGGGCCTCCTTTTACCTGCATCTAACGGATGCCCGGGAACTCTTAGTGCTTGAAGGCCGGATCCACGAGATCGCCGTTACCGTGAACCGCCTGAGCGATGCGGATGGGGTCGTAAAGGCACTGCGAGAAAAGATCGATGATCCCCGGCTGACGGTGGAACCCTGGCAGGTATTTGCCCGGTCTTTTTATGTGGCCATGAAAGCAGATAAGGAAGGCATGTGGATCATGCTGGTTATTATCGTTTTGGTGGTTGCTGTCGGCGTCTTAAATACGGTATTGATGTCGGTATTGGAAAGAAGAAGAGAGTATGGTGTGTTAAAAGCGGTGGGAACCCGGCCCAGCCAGATTATTAAAATGGTGTTGGCCGAGGTTAATATCCTGGCTGTGGTCTGTATTTTAGCCGGAGCCGCCGTCGGTTTGCTGCTCAACTATCTCTTCTCCGTTCACGGTATCAGTTTACCTGAACCCATCAGTTACGGCGGCATGAAATTTCAACACATGCAGGCGGAGATCAATGCCCGGAGCTTCTATATCCCGGCCATTACGGTTCTTTTTGTCGCCACATTCGTCAGCCTGTTTCCCGCTTTTAAAGCAGCCCGAACCGATCCCGCCCGTTCGATGCGGATCCACTAAAGGAGGATAACATGTGGTTCTATATTAAACTTGCCTGGAGAAATATTTTCAGGAATAAACGGAGAACCCTTATTGCCGGAATCGCCATCGCTATTGGATTAGCCTCCCTCATTCTCAGCGATGCCTTTATGATCGGTATGGAAAATAATATCGTTAAATCCGCTACCGCTTCATTTTTGGGAGAGGCACAGATTCACGGTGACGGTTTCCGGGAAACCCAGGAGGTAGAGATAACGGTCCGGAATTTTGATGAGGTAATCACAAAACTAAATCAAGAGGAAATCGTCGATAAATTCACACCGCGCACCCTGAGTTTCGGAATGGTCACATCTCCTGCCGATGTCAGTTCTGTTTTATTAGTCGGAGTCGCACCGGAAACGGAAATCCATCTCTCCCAGATCGATGAGGCTGTAAACCGGGGGAGTTATTTCACCGGCGATGACAATCACGATATTATCATTGGCAGCAAACTGGCTGAAATCTTAGAGGTATCCCTAGGAGACCGGTTAGTCGTCACCGTGGCACAAGCTGAAACCGGGGATTTAAGCCAGGAGCTGTTCCGGATATCGGGGATCTATCATTTTAATATGAAGGAGATGGACAGCGGCATGGCCTTTATCCGGTTGGAAAAGGCGCAGCAGATGTTGGGAATCGGCAGTCGTGTTCATGAGATTGCCATCAAATTCAAGGATAAAACCTACGCGGTTCAGGAGGAGTTACCCTTCTGGGAGACCTATTCGCAGGGTGGCAATGAAGCGGTCAGTTGGACTAAGCTGCTGCCCCAGTTGAAAGCTTTTTTTGACATGACCGGTATCAGCCTTTTTGTGATGTGTTTGATCCTGGCCAGCGTGGTGGTTTTCGGAATAATCAACACGCTGTTTATGTCGCTTTACGAGCGGATGTTCGAATTCGGCGTTTTGCGGGCAGTCGGCACACGGGCCGCCGGTGTGCGAAAATTGGTTATTTTCGAAGCCGGCGCCTTAGGCATTGTCAGCATCATCCTGGGAGTGATACTCGGGTTTGTATCCACGCTGCTATTTACTAAAACCGGTATCGATTACCGGGGTATTGAATTTGCCGGCACCACGATAAAGGATATGCTCTACCCGGAAATGAATGTCCTGCAATTTATCATATATCCTATCGGGGTATTTATTTTCATGCTGATCGTCGGTCTATATCCCGCCTTTGTAGCCGGCAGGATGTCCATCGCCGATGCGTTACGCAAGAGTTTATAACCCCGCGGCGCGGGGAGGTGTAGAAGGAGTAAAAAATGAGCAACAAAATGAAAAACGAAGCAAACATAATAGTAACGAAGAACATAAAAAAGAATTACCGGGACAACGGGATCGAGGTGCCCGCTGTTCGAGGCATAGATCTCACTATCAAACCCGGTGAATTTGCGGCCATAGTCGGGCCATCCGGTTCAGGCAAGACCACTTTTCTCAATGTTATTTCCGGTCTTGATTCGGCCACAGAGGGGAAGGTATGGTTAAAGGGAAAATTACTAACCGACATGAAAGGCAAGGAGCTCTCCGATTTCCGGCGGGATCATATCGGATTTATCTTCCAGTCCTACAACTTAATCCCGGTGCTCACGGTAGAGGAGAATGTCGAATATATCATGTTACTGCAAGGAGTAGACAAAGCCGAGCGTCACCGCCGGGTTCTGGAGATACTCAAGGAGGTGGGGCTGGAGGAGTATGCCGACCGTTTGCCCCCGAAGCTTTCCGGAGGTCAGCAGCAGCGGGTAGCCATTGCCCGGGCCATGGTATCACGGCCGTCGTTGATCCTGGCCGATGAACCCACGGCAAATTTGGATTCTAAAACCGGCGCCGGGTTATTGGATATGATGAAAGAATTGAATAAAAAAACCGGCATGACCTTTATTTTCTCCACTCATGATGAAATGGTCATGAAGCGGGCCAGGCGGGTCATCACGCTTAAGGATGGCCGGATAGCCGGTGATGAAACGAAAAAATGAAAAAAATTTTGATCATTATATTCGTCATTCTTATGTTGGCTCTATTTGTACGAGCAGGCGATAATTTTTCTTTCAGCGGTTATTACAAATCCTTTTTTATCGGGTTTCAATTACCCGATTACACAGGAGCCGGTATAACGATCCCCGATAGTCCTCCCATCGGGGCGGTGAACAACCGGCTGCGGTTGAAGTTTTCCGCGGCGCCCTCGAACCGTTTTTCAATCAACGTGGCCTATGATTTTTCGCCCCGTATCCAGGACCCGCTGTTATTTGGTGAAAGTATCTTTTTTGACAACACCCAATCATTCAGTTACCGGTTTGATGATTTTTCGCCGCGCAGCTACCCCCGGAGTAACCAACCGGTCGGCAGTTTCGCCATCTTCCATAATTTAGACCGTTTTTTTATAACCCTGAAAACCAGGATCGCCGATATTTTTATCGGCAGGCAGGCTATTGCCTGGGGCAGTGCTTATGTGATCAACCCCACCGATACGATTGCTCCCTTCACGTTTAATGAATTGGATACGGAAGAGAGGCGGGGAGTAGATGCCGTCCGGGTGCGCATTCCTCTCGGCATGATGGATGAGATCGATATAGGGTATATATTCGGTCAGGATTTTAAATTTGCCGACAGCGCCGTTTATTTACGAGGAAAAGTTTACCTGATGAAAATGGATATTGCTTTGTTGTTGATGGGATTTCGCGAGAACCTGCTGTTGGGCTTCGACCTATCGCGGTCTATCGGGGGCGCTGGGTCCCGCTTTGAGACGGCCTATGTCAAACCCGGGTATTTTAATAAAGAAGAAAAAGGGAAGGAAGAGGATTATGTGCGGGCGTCGGTAGGATTGGATTATAATTTCAGCGGTAAAATCTACAGTTTTATCGAGTACCATTTCAATTCGGCCGGGAAAAGCCAGCCCGAAGATTACGGCGATTTTTTTCGTTCCACCGCGTTTTTGGAAGGGACAGCTTACCTGATGGGCCGGCATTATCTTAATGTGGGCCTTACCTACCAGGTTTCTCCACTTATCCCCTTTACCGGTATGGTCATCTATAACCTGTCTGACGGTTCGTTCTCGATGTCACCCTCTTTGGAATACAACATTGCCGAAAACATCTACTTATCGGCCGGAGCCTATTTAGGTCTCGGCAAAAGGCCTGAGATCGTCCCAATTACTATCGACCCGGTCGGAACCATTTTACACTCCGAATTCGGGGCTTATCCGCACATGTTCTTTGCTGCCTTCCGTATCTATTTCTAATCTCACTATACACTGGAGGACAATAATGCCATTATTAGAAATTCTTGTCCGGATGGGGTTTAATTAGCGCTTACACTATATTTTTTCTATGGAATCCGTCGGGCACACATCCTGGCATTGTGGCTCGTCGTAATGCCCTTTACATTCGACACAGGTATCGGGATCGATTTTATAAAATTCTTCCCCCTGGGATATAGCTTCTACCGGGCATACCGCTTCACAAGCGCCACAGGCGATACATGTTTCATTAATTTTTAAAGCCATTTTTCCTCCATATATTTTAAACGCTTCCAGCGTTGCAGATAAGTCATGTAAAAAAGATTTCTTATTCTAATAGGAAAATGAACTTTTGTCAATTCCAGGGTGTAAATCAAGAATTCCGCAAAACCAATCGGAAATTCAAGAATAAATAGACCATTATAACTTTTAAAATTAGAATTGCTGAAGTTTTACTCGACTTTTTTGAGGGTTCTGTCCCAGCGTGTTTTTGAAAAGAAATGAATGATGGTGTTAAAGATATCCTTTATTTTATGAACGATTCCGGGAGTCAGGTATTCTTCGGTGGAAGACTCGTAGGACCAGTAAATTCGCCAGGGGTTCCCGGTGATTAAGTTTCTCGGAACCGGGCCCCAAAATCTTGAATCTAAGCTGTTATCCCTGTTATCCCCCATGCAGAAATAGTGATCTTCAGGGATTTTAAAGGCTCTGCCGATGTTCGTGTCGATTAAATATTTCCGGTAGTTACTTTTGACATTAAACAGGGAATCCACCTCGTCATAATTTCTGTACTCGAAGGGGAAATTATCTCCATACCACAGCCTTATGGGAATATCATTAAAATCGCTCAGGTTTCCCCTATTGGTGTCGCTTAACAATAATTTCCCGTCGCTGTTCTTTTTATACTCTTCATCGACACGCACTCTTTCTTCATCGGAAATGATTGTCTTGATTAAGGTTCCCTCTCCCTTATCGCTGCCGGCATTATATTCCTCCCTGACACGTTTACCATCTTCAAAGTAAAAAACCGTATTTGAAAAGTGATTCCGGTACTCTTCTTTAAGGGGCTGCCCATTTATATAAATCTGCTGCTTCACGATTTTGATGGCTTCTCCGGGTAAGCCAATCACTCGCTTTACATACTCTTTATCCATCTCGTGAGGCGCTCTAAAGGTTACGATCATTCCTCTCTTGATCTTTGTCTGGGGAAGAACAAAGCTATCCACAGAGCCGAGCGAATCGGAGTAGGATACCTTTCCGACCAATAAATGGTCGCCGATCAGGAGTTTATCGATCATCGAACCGGTGGGAATCACAAAGGATTGAAGTAAGAAGGTCATGATAAAAAAAACATACACTAAGGTTTCGGCGATTAACTCGAAATATTCCCGGAATAGGCCGATGTCTTTTTCTTTTCTAAGCTCTTTTAATTTGCTCTTTTTTTCTTTTCTTTTTTCAAAATATTTTTTTAACATAAGAAATTGTACTTTAAACCGTTGGTAAAATCAAGGACACACCTGGCCCCAAATCCACCGCCTAAATTAGTCCTGTAGGGTGAATCTTGTATTCACCCGTCTTTTCATTATTTTGGTATTTTTTTCGGGCGAACACAAGGTTCGCCCCTACGTCCCTAATAATTGCATATATAGGTGGTTTTAAGATTTAGGCGGTAGAATTTGTACAGTGGGGGCGTTTTAAGGGAATAGAACTATAATATATTAACCCTGGAAGCCTAAATTGTTCAACACTCCGTCAGGAATAGGAAATCTAAGGTCTAATTTACGGGTTTCCGGTATTATCCGGCGTTTTTTAACGTTTTTCTTTTTTCTGAAGTATAGTACTTTTACGGACTCTTTTTGTGCGCTGGAGAGGTTATGATATTCTTCGCCTGATTCCCTCCTACAGAACTCATACAGGCCAATTTTCTCACTAATATTCATTTTAATACCTACCTGTCTCCTGCATGCCCTTTAATCTTACCCTTTTTGCCCTCATAGCTAAAGATAGAGAATCGTAAAAGGCCCGTAAAAAAACTAAGAGCACTAATACATTTTATTTTATGCAATTTTGCTGCCAATTCAATCCGGGACGCGCCTCAGTAGGACGTTTTTTTTGTAGAGAGCTGATATAACATGATGTTTTGTTAAAAAATTAATGATAGAATCTATTTGATTGTTTTTTTTCTTATTATGGTGTTCTAAAAAGGTGACACTTTTTTTGCAAGAGCAAATTTTTTTGACACCCCCCGAAATGCCCGGAAACATTGACGATAGGGGGTTTTTGATGAAATGTTGTCAAATTTTGTCGCAAGGGTCCAGCATTTTGAACCCCTGCAACAACCGCTTTTTATATCGAATTTTCGACTGCTTTAACTTTCAGCCTGGAGAGGTATTCGGTGATTTTAATATGCTTGGGACAGGCTTCCATACAATTAAATATGGTATGACAGCGCCATATTCCATTTTTATCATTGACAATATCTATCCGCTCATCCGCCGCGTCATCCCGGCTGTCGAAAATAAAACGATAGGCTTTTAACAAGGCGGCCGGCCCCAAATATTCCTCATTGGACCATACACTGGGACACGACGATGTACATGCCCCGCACAGAATACAAATACAGACTTCCCGGATCTCTTCGAATTCCTCGGGGCTCTGGATAAACTCCTTGTCCGGTATGGGTTTGTCTAACAGCAGGTAGGGCCTGACCCGGTTCATCTTTTCGAAGAAACTATCTAAATCTACCACCAGGTCTTTGATGATGCGAAATCCCGGCAGCGGCTCTATCTTTAACCCCCGGCCTTTAAATCGATGCATAGGGGTTTCACAGGCCAGGATATTGCGGCCGTTCACCTTCATGGCGCAGGAACCGCAAATGGCGCTGCGGCAAGACCTGCGAAAAGCCAGCGTGCCGTCAAGCTTCCAGCGTATCTCGTTCAATATGTCAAGGATGGTGGCATCGGGTTCTATTTTCACTTCGTAGGGCTGCCAGAAGGGTTTCTTGTCTTTTTCGGGATTGTATCGTAATATCTTTACTTTTACGTTCGTTTGCTCGTCCATTTTTCGTCTCCTTGATACTAATATTTTCGTTCCAAAGGCGGATAGCGGTCCATATATATCGTCACGTTCCTGGAAAAATCAAGCTTCACGCCTTTGTCCGTTTTCCATGCCAGGGTATGCTTGAGCCATTTCTTATCATCCCGTTTCGGGAAATCGGTGCGGTAATGGGCGCCCCTGGATTCTTTCCTGGCCAGGGCGCCTTCGACGATTACTTCCGAGAAATTCAGTAGACTCCCGACTTCAAAAGCTTCCAGTAGATCCAGGTTAAAAGCGCTTCCTTTATCATCGATGGACACCTCTTTAAACCTTTCCAGCAGGTCTTTGATGATTTTTTTCAACTTGAGCATATCTGTTTCATTCCTGAACACACCGACATGCCCGGTCATATTTTCCTGCAGTTCCTCTCTTATAAGGGCGTGTTTCTCTTTCCCCTTATTTGTCATAAAGGAATCGATCTTCCGCTGCGCTCTTTCTAAGGGATTCGCGACCATTTTGGGATAATTGACGGTTTTTATAAACTCCAATATATTCGTTCCTGAAATCCGGCCAAAGGTAGCGGCGCCTTGCACCGAGTTGGTTCCCAGCCGGTTGGCGCCGTGGAGAGATAAACAGGCCGCTTCTCCTGCAGCATATAACCCGGTTACCACTGTACCTGCGGCATCTTTTATCACTTCGGTCTTGATATTGGCCGGGATGCCGCCCATGGAGTAGTGGGCCGCGGGCTGAATCGGGATAGGCGCTTTGGTGCCGTCAACTTCCAAATAGTTGAAGGCCAGTTCCCACACCTGGGGCAAACGTTCCATTATTTTCTCTTTGCCCAGGTGCCTCATGTCCAGGTGAACATACGCTTTACCGGCTATGCCTCTTCCTTCGTTGATCTCAGTCTGTTCGGCCCTGGATATCACATCCCTGGGGGCCAGCTCCATTTTTTGCGGGGCATATTTTTCCATAAACCGTTCGCCTTTGTCGTTGGTTAGATAGGCGCCCTCTCCCCTGGCTGCTTCGGAGAGGAGGATGCCGTGTTTGTACAGGCCGGTGGGGTGAAACTGGACAAATTCCATGTCTTCCAGGGGCAGCCCGTTTTCCAGGATAAGGGAGAGGCTGTCTCCCGTATTGGCAAAGGCATTGGAGGTTATCTTAAATGCCCGGCCGTAACCACCCGTTGCCAGCAGCAGGGCTTTGGAATGGAAAATATGCAGCCCGCCGTTGCGGATGTCCCAGGCCACCACGCCCCTGGAAATATCGTCTTCTATCAGCAAAGAGAAAACCTGAAATTCATTGAAAAAGTGGACATTGTGTTTCAGGCACTGCTCGTACAGGGTGTGCAGCAGGACATGACCGGTAATATCTGCCGAAAAGCAGGCCCGTGGGGAACTGTGGCCTCCGAACGCCCGCTGGTTGATGCGTCCGTCCTCGGTTCGTGAAAAGGGAACGCCCATATGCTCGAACCAATACACGGTTTTTTTCGCCTCTGCCACGAAGAGTTCGATGACATCCTGATCTCCTAAGTAATCGCTTCCCTTTATCGTGTCAAACATATGCATCTCTTCCGAGTCTTCCGCCACGTTGGCCAGGGAGGCCGCGATTCCCCCCTGGGCAGAACCGGAGTGAGACCTGGTGGGATATACCTTGGTGAGGACGGCAACTTCACCGCCTCCCTTTGCAATCTCAAGGGCTGCGCCTAGCCCGGCCAATCCCGCGCCAATAACAACCGTATCGATTTTATGAAATTTTTTTGCTTCTTCTATTTTCATTTTCAAACTCCCGGATTAATATTTGCGACCTTGAATAGGGTTAACGTACCGACAAAAAGCAGCGACGTTCCGACAAGCACAATGATACTAAATATGAATATTCTCCAGAACCTGGAATGAATGTAATCTTCGACCACCATCCAGACACCGTTCAACCCGTGGTACAGGGCCGCCAGCAGGAACAAAAACTGCAGCAGGTTAAACCAGGGAGATTTCATTTTTGCTACTACGTCGGCCCATTCCGGGGCTTTCCCCTGGCTGATGCAATGATACACGAAAAAGTGGTATATCAACACGGCAAAAATAAAAATTGCGGAAATTCGCTGTAACAACCAGGCCAGGGCCCCTGTTTTTGAGGTTTCTTTAAAATTCTTCTTCATTTTGGACTCCTAATGGATATGGGTGAGTATAACAACGCTGCCTGCGACCCACAGGATGAAAGCAATAGTTGTGAGAATAAAAAACAATTTCTTGTGGAACAGCGAGCCTTTCGCGAAATCGATGATCACGACGCGGATGCCGTTAAAGGCGTGGTACAATATGACGCCCCATAAGCCCACTTCCAGAAATTTAAACAGCGGAGAGCCGAGGAATGTCATGACTTCGTTGAATGGTTCGGATCCCCGGGTCAGGGTGTTGATGATCCAGATATGCAGTGTCAAATAAAAAATGAGGGCCAACCCGGATAAGCGGTGCAAAATCCATGCCCAGGAGCCGATAAACTTACGGTAATTAAAATCAAAAAATTTGGTTCTCTTATACAACATGATCCTCCTTTTCATTTTATGTATCGGAATATCTACAAATCATTCAAAAAGAATGATCTATAAGAAATTTTTTTCAATTCTACTTTTCATAAGTTTTTATATCATATCCGGAGATATTTTTCAACAACAATTCGGAAGGCTGCTGTTTATTTTGAAAAAAAATATCCCGGCAGGGGTTCTTGATAAAGCGGGTATCAAATAGTGCTATACCCTGAATTTTAGACTAATATAACTCTTGATTTTGTTTTTCCGGGATAACCAAATATATTATAGTAAAAAAAGAGTAACCCGGTTAACCGGTTACTTATTGCTCTTTTCGAAGATCACGTTCGTGACATCCGCCCACAAATTTTCCTGGACCCGGCGGATCGATGCCAGGGCAGCCATTCCCTCTTCGGTGATTTCATAAAAACATTTACTTCGTCCGCCCCGCTCAGGCGTGGGTTCGCCCATATCCTTTTTAACATATCCTTTTCTCGCCAATTTATTCAAGGGCATATAAATGGAGCCAAAGGACCAGGTTGTGCCGGTTTCATTTTTGATACGCTCCCGGATCGTTACGCCGTAGGCGTTTCCCTGAAGTTTCAATA
>JAGLQA010000563.1 GCA_023137075.1 Candidatus Aminicenantota bacterium | reverse complement strand
CCAAATTGTTTGACAAATTTTTCGTTTACAATGACGGCATTTGTTTTATCGGAGCCATATTCTCTTGAAAAATCCCTTCCGGCAATCATATTTATTCCCATGGTTTTGATATAATCATAATCGACTTGATTGAAATAGAACTTTAGTTCTCCTTTTGCCGGGGCAGCGACTCCCAATCGTGTCCAATCCGTGCCGTAGGGTGTGGCCGCGGCAGCAACGTTGAGAATCCCGTCATTTTGCCCGGTTTCATTTTTAAACCGTTGAAATACCTGGCCGGAAACCTCCGCTGATGAGTTCATCGCTATTTCTACCAATCGTTCGCTCTCAAATCCTAAGTTCATCTCCGTCATATAATTAAGCTGTTTTTTCATGGTTAGCGCTGAGATGATGAGAAAAATAGAAACCATAAACTGTGCCGTGACCAATACCCGGCTGAAATTGTTTTTCCCTTTGATATTGAGAGCGCCCCTTAAAACCCTGGCCGGGTGAAACCGGGATAATACAGCGGCCGGATAACTTCCGGCAGTTAGACCGACAAGCAGGGTCGTGGCTAAAACCGCTGCAAGAAAAGGAGTGTCAATTCTAAAAACGATCGCCTTATTCGCCAATTTATTAAAAGCCGGCAGCATAATCGAGGCCAACCCAATACCTGCCAATAGGGAAAAACCACTGGTAAGAATAGCTTCGCCCAGGTATTGTTGGGCTAAGTGGGATCTATTTGCTCCGACGACCTTCCGTATTCCCACCTCTTTAGCGCGTGCGGTTGAACGGCCTAAAGAGAGGGTTAAAAAATTTATGCAGCCGATAAACAGGACAAGAAGTCCCAGGCCGGCGAGGATATATGAATAGACCGGGTTGCTCTCCCTGGTAAGGGTATAGGAAAACCGGTTGTTCAAGTGAATATCCCTCAGCGGTTGAAGCAAATAGTTAACCGAGCGTCCTGCCGGCAGTCCGAAATTTATGTGGTCGTTTATCGCCGCCAATTTCTTTTCAAAGCTTTGAACTTTCGTGTTTTCGTTCAATTTCACATAGGTTTCTCCTCCACTTGCGCCGTATTCTGTCATCATAAATTTTCCTTTATACCTCTCTAAGTACACATCGAAAGGGATCAATAAATCATAAACAAGACTCGATTCATTCGCTTTTTTATCGTAAACGGCGCTAATATGAAAATCACGTTTCCTGTCATAAAATTCCACGTTCAGCTTTTGCCCGACCGGGTTTTGGTTTTCAAAGTACTTTTGCGCCATCTCTTTTGAAATCACTATGGAATGGAGATTTTTAAGGGGATTGGACATATCGCCTTTTAAAAACGGAAAAGAAAAAACATTAAAAAAATCTTTTCCCACATAATATATTTTTTCTCTAAATGAGCTTGTGTCATTTCGCACTATACATGTTGTGCGGCTTATTCTTACAATGTTTTCTATTTCCGGATACAGTCTTTTAAGATCATCCGCCAGGCGCATCGGGCTAAAGGTGCTGACGCGATGTTGGTTGGCAGACTTATGTTCGGAAAGTACTCGATAAATGGATTGATGATTTTTATGAAATGTATCATGGGAGTACTCATTTGAAACGAATAAAAATACCAGGATGAAGAATGCAAAACCGATCGATAATCCGAATATGTTAATGAAAGAGATAGCCTTGCTTTTCATGATATTTCGTAAGGCAATTATTAAATAATTCTTTATCATCATGTACCTCCAATAAATGTTATTTTCTAAGCACGCCGGTATTGTTTTTAAAATTTGTAATACGTACCATAACCTGGCTTTAAAAACACCTTTCTTCTCGGCTGTATACCTGAAAACCTCTTCAAAATCGCCAAGCTTCTCGTTTACTTCATCTTCAAGAAGAAGTTTACCAAACAACCAGGCAGCGAAGCGGGGTGGTAAAGCACGGGACGAAGCCGGTTCTTTTTTTTCTGTTTTATTAAACATCCGGTTTAATATCTTTAATTTATATCAAAATTTGATAGATATATAATACGCAAGGTGATAAAAAAAAGTTTAACAAACCGAAGAATCACCAATTTTCCCTCTCAGTCACGAAAAAAGTGCCCGAAAGCAAATACGAACCGACATATTGAAAAAAAAAGGCATATACGCTATACTACCTCCTGTATGCAATTGGAAAAAAGAAATAACTTCCGGTCAGGTATCGAGAAAAGAAGGTTAAGGCAAATCTTGCTCATCTTTCTTTTTCCCCTAATTCTATCAACGGTCCTCCTTTCACTTGACCCGGATACGGCCATCGATAAATATATCATCCGTGTCTTGAGCAGGAAGGCGGGCCTGCCCCAGGATACGGTCTACGACATCGTGCAGGATAGGACCGGTTACATGTGGTTCGGCACCGATGAGGGGGCCGTCCGTTTCGATGGCGTCCGGTTTGAAACATTTAATAAAAGAAACACGGAAGAGATAAAGAATAATTCGATCACCAGCTTTTTTGTGGCCTCCGACGGGGCATTATGGATCGGAACCTTCGGGGGTGGGGTGACGGTTTATAAAGACGGGATATTTAGCAATTACGACCGGGAGGACGGCCTGCCCAACAATTTTATCTGGACCCTTACGGAAGACCGGGAGAAAAATATCTGGATCGGGACAACGGGCGGCGGCCTGGTTCGATTTAAGAATAATATTTTTAAAACCTACACCGTCAACGAAGGCCTGGCGGATAATATAGTTAAAGTGGTGTATGAAGACAGCGCCGGGAAACTATGGGTCGGCACCGAACAGGGACTCAGCGTTGCGACTTTTGTGAAAGGGAAAGCCCTTTTTAAAACCTTTCAAGTCGAAGACGGCCTTATGGGGAATGTCATTATATCGATCTTTGAGGACAGTGGAAAAAATCTATGGATTGGGACTGCGAACGGGCTGAACCGGAGAACAAAGGGAAAATTCTACGGCTATTCCCGGGAAGCGTTCCTCCGCGACAATATGATCCGTGAAGTCTATGAAGACAAAGATAAAAATCTTTGGATAGCCACCGATAGGGGGCTGAAACGACTGCGGGGCAATCAAATCGAAAGCCTGACTCTCGTAGATGGATTATCGGATAACTCCCTGCTGGCAATCTGTGAAGACCGGGAGGGTAACTTGTGGATAGGTACCTCGGGCAAAGGCGTCAATAAGCTTCATGACAGCAAATTTACCTTTTATACGGCGGCGGAGGGCTTGAGCGGGAACATCGTAACCGCCATATACGAAGATGAAAAAGGCCGGTTGTGGGCAGGAACAAACGGTGGCGGATTGAACCGGGTCGCGAATGGGAAGATCAGGACTTATACGACTCGAAACGGTCTAAAAAGCGATTTTGTCAACTCGGTGTGGGGCAATGGTAGGGGCCGGATTTGGGTCGGAACCGGGGGTGGGTTATGTTTGTTCGAGAACGGTGTGTTTCACGGTCTTTTGCCGGATAGAGGCAATGACGCGATTACGCCGACGGTTATGTCTATCTTCGAGGATATTGAAAAAAATCTCTGGGTAGGCACCTTAGGCGTCGGTCTCTACCTCTATAAAGAAGGAATATTTTACCGGATAAGCGCAGGCCGGGGGCTTGAAAATAATTTTGTAACAGTTGTAACGGGGGATAAAAAAGGGTATATTTGGGTGGGGACAAATGACGGCCTTTCCAGGATATCCAGGGGAGACGGTTCGGTGGAAGATATATTTAATGAAAAGAACTATAAAACCTATTCGATTGCGGATGGACTCTCTTCCGACATGGTAACCGATGTTTACATAGACAAAGACGATACTATGTGGATAGGAACCAACGGAGGCGGGCTCAATCGCTTTCAAAATGATACCTTTACCGTCTATAATTCGGATTCCGGGTTATTTAGCGACGTGGTTTACCGGGTAATTGAAGATGACACCGGCAACCTGTGGATGTCTTCTAACAAGGGAGTTTTTTTCACAAAAAAAAAAGATTTGGAGACCTTTTCAAGAGGCGATATATCCCGGGTTCACTGCGTATACTTCCAGGAAGATGACGGTTTGATCAGTTCGGTATGCAGCGGCGGTTTTCAGCCGGCAGGATGGCGGGGCAAAAACGGTATTCTCTACTTCCCCACCAACCGGGGAATCGCGGTGATTAACCCGGCGGACATAAAATATAACGAGGTCAGGCCACCCGTAATCATCGAGAAAGTAGTGGTCGATGGCGTAAATGCGGTTGGCAAAAACAATGTGAAACTCCCGGCCGGAACAAAGGAAATAGCTTTTCATTTTACGGCCCTGAGTTTTACCGCACCCCGGGAAGTGGTATTCAATTACCAACTCGTTAATTATGATAAAGACTGGCATGAAACCCGGTCCCGCGACGGCGTGGTATACAGGGGATTAGCTCCAGGGGAATATAAATTCAGGGTCATCGCGTGTAACAATGACAATGCCTGGAACTATAAAGGCGCCGCCTTTTCCTTTTCCATCAAGTACAAACTGATCCGGAAAATCTGGTTCCAATTTCTTGTTATTTTTTTGCTGCTGTTTTCCTTAGTATTTTTTTTCCGTTACTATAAAAATAAAGAGAAGAAGGGAAAATACAGCGCCTCCACCTTAGAATCCTGGGAGTCCCAGCGCTATCTGCGGAAACTTCTCACCCTGATGGAAGAAGAAAAGCCCCACCTGGATCCGGAAATCACGGTGGAAAAACTCAGTAAGCAACTTGAAATCTCCGAAAAGTACCTGTCGCAAATTTTAAATGAACGGCTGCAGGTAAATTTTAATAACTTCATTAATAAATACCGGGTGGAAGAGGCCCAGGTAAAGATATTGGATCCGAAAGAGATGGATTTCGTCATTTTAAAAATAGCTTATGATGTGGGCTTTAACTCGAAGTCTGCCTTTAACGCGGCCTTTAAAAAATTCACCAAAATGAGTCCC
>JAGLQA010000562.1 GCA_023137075.1 Candidatus Aminicenantota bacterium | reverse complement strand
CCGCCGCAGGGTTGAATTTATGCGGCTAAAGGTGTAATATTAACGATGATAAAAAGACCCGAAAAAGACCAATATTATCTTGATATCGCAAGAATCGTTTCCACTCGCTCAACCTGTCTCAAAGTTTTAATCGGGGCTATTATCGTAAAGGGAGACCAGATAATAGCCGCAGGCTACGTGGGTTCACCGCGTAACACCAAAAGTTCTATAGAACACGGTTTTTGCTTACGTCAGAAGTTGAATATTCCCTCCGGCAGCCAGTATGAATTATGCCGTTCCGTACATGCCGAACAAAACGCCATTATAAATGCCGCCCGGGCCGGGGTCAGTGTCCTGGGCGGCAGCATGTACATCCATGGCGAGGACCGGCCCACCGGAGGGACCATAAACGCCTTCCCCTGTTTTATATGCAAGAAGATGATTATAAACGCCGGTCTCCAAAGGGTCGTGACGTCGGTGAGGGACGAGGAACAGATTCACAAAATTTTCTCAGTAAAGGAATGGGTCGAAGACTGGCAGGCTCACGATATCATCGAAGATAAATATAAATACGGAAAATGAATCGCAAATGGTGTATCGGTCTGACCGGGCGTATGGCTTCGGGTAAAGGAGAAGTCGCCGAATTCTTGAAGAAGAAGGGATACCGGTATATCTCCCTTTCCGATATAGTCAGGGAAGAAGTTGTCCGTCTGGGCCGGAAAGTCACCCGCGCCGAAATGCAGGACATCGGCAACAGTTTACGTAAATACGGGGGAGCCGGAGTATTGGGTACTCGAGTTAGAGAAAAAATTGAGGCGTCCGCCCGGGAAAAGTGGGTGATAGACGGCATTCGCAACCCGGCTGAAGTATATGAGTTGAAAAAGCTTGAATCCTTTAATTTAATCGGAATCGATACCGGTATCGATATTATCATTTCCAGGATAAAGAGCCGGAATAGGGATACGGATAAAGCAACGGATTCCGAATTAAAGAAAAGGCTTGACCGGGAGTGGGGCATCGAGGAACCTGAAGATGGTCAGCAGGTAGGCAAATGCATGAAAATTGCGGATTTTTTTATCTACAACGATAAAAGCCTTCCGGAATTGCGGGTGGAAATCCTGAAAATTTTAACCGTCATAAACGAACGGCAGGGATCCCCGTCAACCGGAAGTGGCTGCTTGTTAAATGACTGAAATGTGCAGCAGTGTGCTTTTTTTGCGATTCTTAACTTATCAATAGCGAGCGATCCCATGCGGGCTCGATATCGGAAATTGCGGATATCAATGCCAGGCCAATCCCCGATACTCCTTCTAAGAGTCCGTATTCTTTAATCCATCCGCCGTACTCTTCCGTGCGCCACACCTTGAAGCCGGCGAATCCGTCTTTATAGGTTGCAAATTTTAAAGTTTGATCATACCAATAAAGCGCGGTATCTTTACACTCTTTGTTCCCGGTGTAATGATACATGCGATTGAAGATGTGGGAAATACCTGCCCCACCGTGACATATACCTGCGTCAAACACCATGTTCTTTTTTATATCCCTTCGTTTCGCCGCGTGGAGTATGACATCCACTGCCTTATCCTGCCACGTCTTGCTGCCCGTGCTTTGAGATGCATGCCATAACGCAATCGCGTTGCCTAAATCGCCGTAACACCAGGCCAGGCGGCTCTGGACAGGGGGGTCATCCGCTACCCAACTGGGGAAATTAGAAAAAAATTTGCCCGTATCTAAGGACTGATGCAGCAGGAATGTGACTGCCCCCTCTAACAAAGTAGCCGCCTTGTCTTTATAAACACCCGCATCGATCATTTTAGCGAGAAAGGCAATAATGCTGGAAACACCGTGAGATAAGCTTAAATTAAATCCTTCGATGTTCTCGTCCCGGTTTAAAACCGATATCCATTTAAGCCCGCCTCCCTTGTCTTCGAAACTAATTTTTTCTAACCAATCGATAAGTTCAGACAGATATTCTTTCGTCTTTTTTTTGTCTGCCCGGCTTAAAAAATAGACACCGATTCCCAACGCCCCGTGTAAAAAGTCATAATTTTTTTCTTTGATTTCGGAAATCATCATCTTATAGAGAAAATCATCTAAATCCGACAATAAGTCATCGCTGTCGGCATCTATGAAATCTTTTTTAATAAGATGATCGACAGTCCAACCGACTCCCGCAAGACCTCCGGCAAATGAGTGATAAAGAGCGCCCTCATTGATATTATCAAATACCTCGTTGAGCAGTTCCATGCCTTGATCGTAATAGGTTTCTTTTTTCACATAGTTGGCGTAGTAAAATAAAAAAAGCGCTGCACCGACTTTTCCCCCCATTAAGTCGATACGGCCTTCCGATTTTTTGGGTTCTTTTGCGACAACTTCTGCTATCTCGGAAAGTTTTTCAACGTATTTACCTTCTTCCGAAGCCTCAATTATTTTTTTCCATTTCAAATTTCTCATTCTTTTTTATACCATAAACAGAAAAAGCAATCAAGT
>JAGLQA010000561.1 GCA_023137075.1 Candidatus Aminicenantota bacterium | reverse complement strand
GCCTTTCAGGCGGTATTGTTTCACTACAGCGGGAAACCCAAAATATTAGTGGAAACGCCCATGCTCAACCGGAATCGCCAGGAAATAGAAGAGATGTTAGGCGCCTTTGAGAATAATGTGATATTAGGAACGGAGGTAAACGAGATGTTCCGGTTTACCGACATGTTGAACCGGGTTAAATTAGTCATCCAGGGGGCCTTTGCGAACCAGGGGGTGCCTCTTCACATGCTGCTGAAAGACCTGAAGTTAGAGTCTTTTAGAGGGCGATCTTTATGCCGGTTCATGTTTATCTTCCAGAACGCCCCCCCGGAAAAAATGGAATGCAACGGGCTTACCATTGAACCGATTCAAGTAAAAAAAACCAAGACGCCTGCCTTTACATTGCGGTTAGAAGATAGGGCGGCAGGTTTAATCGGATCCGTCGATTACGATCCGGAGGAGTATGATCAATCACTGGTTGAGACCTTTGTTCAGCATTTCCGGGTTCTTTTAGAGAAGGCTGTGCAGCAGCCCGGATCGTCATTATCCGAATTACTGAACCCGCTTGAAGCGCCCTCTTTATGGAAGAAGGATTAAAATAAGACATAAAATGAAAAGGAGTGTAATATGGACGTTGATCTAACGAAGGAGCAAATAGAAGCCCGTCGGGAGTTCAGGAAGTTTGTCGATGAGACCATCGTTCCCTATGCCGAGAAAATCGACCGCGAGCAAGTAATGCCCAGGGAATTGATGGAAAAAATCGTCGCCCGGGGATATTGGGCCCCGGAACTTTCCAAAGAATACGGCGGTATAGGAATGGATTGGCTAACCTTCGGCATACTGACCGAAGAGATCGGGCGCGCATGCAGCAATGTGCGCAACCTGTTAGGAGTGCAGGGTATGGTTTCCCACTCCCTTCTCCGTTTCGGCACAAAGGCCCAGAGAGAAACCTGGCTGCCTAAAATCGCGGCAGGTGAGATCGTCGCCGCCTTTGGCCTGACCGAACCGCAAAAAGGAAGCGATGCCCGGAATATTACCACCGAAGCAAAACATGAGGGCAACCACTATACTATCACCGGCAGTAAGAAATGGATCAGTTTCGGACAAAATGCCGACCTGGTTTTAGTGTTTGCCCAATGCGACGGTAAAGGGTCGGCTTTTCTCCTGGAAAAGGATACCCCCGGCTTAACCGTTAAACCGCTCAACAACCTGTTGGGGTACAGGGGTTCCATGGTAGGCGAGCTAATTTTCGACGGATGCCGGGTGCCTGAAGAAAACCTGGTTGGCATGGTGGGAGCCGGCATTTCATATGTGGCTGCTCACGGCCTTATCCACGGGAGATACAGTACGGCATGGGGCTGCGTGGGTCTTGCCCAGGGCTGCTTAGAACACTGCCTCGCCTATACCGGCACCCGGGAGCAATTCGGCGTCTTAATCAAGGAACATCAATCGATTCAAAATATGATCGCCGATATGCTAACCGGCGTAACAGCCGGCAGGCAGATCTGTTACCGGGCCGCATACCTGCAGGAGAATAAAGATCCCAACGCCATGATGGAGATTTCCCTGGCCAAATACTTTACCTCCGAAATGGCCATGAAAGCAGCCGGTAATGCCGTCCAGATTCATGCGGCCAATGGGTGCAGCCCCGGGTATCCCGTGCAGAGATATTTCCGGGATGCCAAAGTAGCGGAGATCGTTGAAGGAAGTTCCCAGATCCAGCAGGGAATTATCGCGCGCTACGCGTACAAGCTTCATCAACATTCTCAATTCACATCATAAATGATTTCCGATATGAAAGGAAGACACATGGAGCAAATATCAAATAATATGAAAAAAAATAATTTAGGAGTTTAATATGACGAATGGGACACAATTGAATAGCAATTCTCAAAATCACATACTGGCCGGTGCTACAGGGTTTTATTTTCTGTGGTTCGGCCAGATGATTTCCTTGATCGGGTCGGGCATGACCTGTTTCGCCCAGAGTATTTATGTCTACACCGATATGGGAGGCTCTATCACCAACCTGATGCTGCTCGCTGTAATGGCCCAGCTTCCCGGTATCATTATTTCACCCTTTGCCGGTTATTTAGTCGACAAATGGGACCGCCGCAAGGTTATGATTCTCGGTGATACGGTAGCGGCTTTGGCAACACTAACACTGCGTATACTGGTGGTTTCCAAAGGATTCGCGATCTGGCACATGTATGTGATCGTGGTCGTGATATCGGTTGCCAATCACTTTCAATGGCCGGCCTATTTTGCCACGGTTCCCTTAATGGTCGGTAAAGAAAAATTGGGGCGGGCCAACGGCATGGTGCAAGCCGGGCGTTCCGTGGGGCTAATCGCCGCACCGGCACTGGCCGGATGGGCCGTCACCCAATTCAGTCTGAAGGGTGTCATCATGTTTGATTTAGGCAGTTTTCTTTTTGCCTTAATCACGATACTGATTATCCGTATTCCCAAGGTTCCCAAAGCCGAACCCGAAATCGATTCCAAAACAGGAGAAATAAAGAAATTCTCATTCCTGGGTGAAGCGTTGTACGGTTTCCGTTACCTCTGGGAAAAGCGGGGAATGTTTTACCTATTGCTACTCTTTTGCATAGATAATTTCATTTTCGCTGCTGCCGGTATAATTTTACTACCGATGGCCCTCTCTTTAGGTTCAGCAACCATGTTTGGAACCCTGATGTCCTTTGGCGGTGTTGCCGCCCTGACAGGAGGTGTAATCATGGGCGCCTGGGGAGGCCCGAAACGTCGCGTTTACGGCGTTATCGGCTTTATGCTGCTCCAGAGCGTGGGCCTCATGATCATCGGAATTCGGCCGTCTGTTGTCAGCCTATTTATCGGTTATTTGATAATTCAGGTATCCCTGCCCTTTGTCAATGCCTGTGCCGGAATTATCTGGCAGATCAAGGTGCCACTGCATTTACAGGGCCGCGTGATTGCCGTCAGTTCTATGGTTACCACCCTCGGCTTAGAAATAGGGTATATCTCTTCCGGCCCAATGGCGGATTTCATATTTATCCCATTAATGGCAGTAGGAGGTCCGTTAGCCGGTGCATTGGGACCGATATTCGGCACCGGCACTATGGGAGCTGTCGGGTTCATGTATGTCACATTAGGGTTGTTGTGTTTTGGTGTCGCCCTCGCATTCTTCGCAAATCCCCGGCTGCGGAACTTAGATACGGAAATACCGGACGCCGATTTCGATATTTTGAAGAAGGATACGGCAGCAGATGAGATGACCGATAGTATCGGCATAAAGCAGGTCAATATTATGGGTGATTAATTAAAAAAAAAGAGTATTAATAGTCGGTTCCTAAAGTCGCATTTCTCACCCGGGAACTGTGTGAAATGTCAGAGTAGCTGCCGGAGTTTGTTCGGCAGTTACTCTAATGAATGCTATCATGGATGAAAAAATGGTGCGAACGAAGCGTGAAAATCAAATGCCGCCGCCGTATATCCCTACTGATTTTCCCTGTTTGAGCGAAAGTGAAAAACACCGGCTGTTGGTAGAATTTAATGACCTGGGAATGGAATATCCGCGTGATAAGACAATCCATGGGTTGGTTATCGAACAGGCAGCCAAAACCCCTGACAATGTTGCTTTAGTGGAAGCCGGTTACCCCCCGGTTACCTATGAAGAGTTGAACCAAAAAAGCAATACCCTGGCTTTTTTCTTAAAAAAAAAAGGGGTGGGGCCTGGTATGATTGTGGGACTTCTGACCGACCGGTCAATCGATATGATTAAGGGTATTCTCGGCATATTAAAAGCCGGGGCCGCCTA
>JAGLQA010000560.1 GCA_023137075.1 Candidatus Aminicenantota bacterium | reverse complement strand
TATGGCCTTCATCCGGTTTATATCACGTTTACTCATTCTCGTCTCCTTTGGGTATAATATGAATCATGTTTTTTGATCGAGTTATCCTTGGTTATTTTTTATGTTAAATAGTACCATAATGAAATTTATTTTTCAAACCGGCAGGTTTTAACCATTTCGGGATTTGTTGACATCATAAGTTCTTTTTCTTATAATACAGATATGATTAAAATGCAATTTCTATCCCCAAATAACAAAGGATAAAAATGAAAAGGATTTTACCATTCATCGCAGACCAAACAAGAGGTAAAAGTTTTAAGACCCGCAAATATTCTATAGATGATGTTAAAATGCCCTCCTTAGTTTATGACGATCATCAGGATTTGAATCTGAAGAGATATGGGGAGATTGAGAAAATCACAAAACCTAAACCTTTAGGTGTAAAATCTAAACAGATTCAAGAATTCTCTAAACCATTGTTCAAGTATTTTTTAGATGGCTCCCGTCGAACTTATAAAGTCGATGATATTGCCTATAACAATAGAGTATACCCGATTATAGCTGGTCAGATAGGAGTTGGCTGTTGTGCAAGAGATGAAGAGAAAAGATTGAAAAAAAAAATATTGGAACATAATTTGGTTTTAGCTTTACCTGCATGTGCCGATAAAGACGGTAAAAAAGAACTTTTTTTTAATAAATTGGTCGATGATATAAATATTCAAATTTTTTTGGAGACAAAAAAAATAAAAATACATAAGGTACTAAGTTACAAGGACAAAGAATTGAATACCGGAGAAAAATATGAGGACCTTGGTATAGCTAAGATTCACGACGAAATGATTGAGAGTGAAAAAAAAATCGTTGCAAATCTTATTTCTGAAAACCTGTTAAATGAAAATGCATACTTATTGAAAGACGGTTCACTTGAATATCAAAAAATGAAAACCGGGGACTTTAAAGATTTATCAATTATTAAAAGCAATTATAAGTGTGTTGTAGGAGTATCAAAGTCCTTCAATCCAGAGAAATGTAAAGATTCAAGCGGCAGAAGCAATGCCACAAAAATAGCTGAAATACCATTATTTCACAGGACGCCGGCTTTTATGTATGAATCTTCCCGGACAGCCGGGAAAGGAGGGATTGTGAAATTTGCGCTTTGGTATCTCAGGATAAGAGATGCCAGGTTTACATATAGTCCTTATGAAGGAATTATTAAAGTTGAAAAAATTTTAGTTTCGGACTTTGAACAACAAAATGGATTAGACTCAGAGGAAATCGATTTAATAAGTGCAAATTTGATAAACGAAAGAAACCCGGTTTGTTATGGCAGCGATACACGTTGGGCCAATCATCTTTACCCGGTCTATTTAACTGAGTTATATATCAAAAGTAAATTCCTCAGCAGTAGATATTTTATAAATCTCTTCTAACATGAAAAAAATTATCGGGAAAATAGCAGCTACTGAAAAACAGCCGACAACAATAGACGAATTCTTTTTTTGGACATCTAAAGATATGATCTTGAATCCATTCGATGTTGTTAAAGTCGGTCATATTAATGGGTCAACCACTTTCGGAGTGATAGAAGAAATTTCTCATATTACCGATACTCCCGGTTATCTTACCAGCTATATTTCCAGTGACTTTGGCGATGTTAATGCTCAAACCAATACCCAGAGGATTGGGATGAATTATGTTAAGGCAAAAGTAGTTGGCAATACCGGGAATATTTATATACCGGTAAGGGATGGTGAAAAAGTTAGTTTCGCAAATGCAGAAGAGATTAAACAAGCGTTAGGTTTAGACAAAATAAAAAACAAATTGGTCTGCGGTTATCTTGAGATGTACAAAGGTGTTGAAGAAGAAGTAAAAGTAACATTGCCCATTCATTTTAATTCCTATTTCCTGATTGGCCCTGAAGGAGCCCATTTGAATATCTCCGGTATTTCAGGCTTAGCGGCAAAAACATCTTATGCAATGTTTTTATTAAAAGTGCTCCAGTATGATTGTTTGACCAAATCGGAAAATACTTCCAAAAATGATGTTGCCATTGTGATCCTGAATGTCAAAGGGAGAGACTTATTGGCTATCGATGAGCCGAATGTAGATTTGAAAAAGGAAGATAAACAGATTTACCGGATGTTAGGTTTAGATGATAATCCCTTCTCTAATGTTACGTATTTTTATCCCTACTCGGATAATACAATCTCAAATACCTTTGCCCAAAGAGCCGACATTGAAGCACAAATAGAATTAAATAAAGCATTCAAGTACAAATATATTTTTGAATTCGATAAAGATAACTTAGACTTACTATTTTCTAATGTCGATGATTCGACTCAAACGATGGAGTCGATTATCAATTATATAATCTCCGAACAGGGGAAATTTGGGACAGTACGAAACTGGAGTGATTTCCTGGAAGAGGTTGACGAGCATTGTAAAGTTGGCTCAACATCAAGGGATAAGGAAATAACGGTGTCGAGTTGGCGAAAATTCAAAAGAATTATTAAAAAAACCTTAAATAATCCGATTTTCGCGAATCGGGTATCTGGGCAAGACAGGGAAACGAGGCTGCAAGATTCTTTGAAAAATATAAAAAAGAATGATGTTTTTGTAGTCGATATCGCAAAATTTGACGAAGGAATGCAAAGTTTTGTCTTTGGAGATGTAATGCGAACCGTTTATGACTTGCAGCTTGGCCAATTTGAGGAGATACAGCAAGAACAAATCCCTTCGAAAATTATCATCTTTATCGATGAATTGAACAAATATGCTTCGACGGATATTCCCAAAAATTCACCTATTTTGCGCCAGATCATCGATATTGCGGAGAGAGGCCGGTCTTTAGGCATTATTTTATTTTCCGCCGAGCAATTCAAAAGTGCAATCCACGACAGGGTTAAGGGGAATTGTTCGACGCATGCCTATGGCCGAACAAATGTAATCGAAATGTCGAAAAATGACTACCGTTTTATCCCTTCCGTGTATAAGAATATGATGACCCGGTTAAAACAGGGCGAGTGTATCATTCAAAACCCGGTCTTCCGGTCACTGCTTAATATAAAGTTCCCCAAACCCCTTTATAAACAATTTAAATAATTAAAAATGCGCGAAATAAGAATAGGAAAAAACGTAATAGAAACGCTAACATCGGCAATGTACGAAGATGCCAGAATTATCTTTCGTGAATATATCCAGAATGCGGCAGACCAGATCGATAAAGCCGTCGAATCAGGCATTTTGAAAAATTCGATTGAAGGGAGCATACATATAACAATCGACGGTAAAAATAAGAAAATTATTGTCGAGGATAATGGCACCGGGTTAAAGTCGGATAAGGTGGTCCCATTTTTAGGGAATATTGCATTGTCTGAAAAAGACAGGGAAAGAAATAAAGGTTTCAGGGGAATCGGTCGTTTAGGTGGACTGGGTTATTGCGATAAGTTGATTTATGAAACTTCTTTTACGGGTGAGAATATTAAAAGTATCATGACCTGGGATGCAGTAGACCTGCAAAGGAAATTAGATGACCAAAAATTGGACTTAGATGCATCTTCATTGGTTAACTCCGTTATAAAAATCGATTATAAAAATGCCGGAGAAGAAGAACATTACTTCAAAGTAATTTTAGAAAATGTCAGGAATAAAGACTTGTTGGATAGGAAAAACATCGAAAATTATCTTTCCATGACTGCCCCCCTTCCTTTCCCTAACCATTTTGTTTTTAAGAATAAGATTAATAGTGAATTACAAAAAGACGGGTTGAGTATCGATGAGTATAATATTTTCCTCAATACCGACCGGTTATTTAAATCATATGCCACCGTGATATATGAAGGCACGGAATTTAGTAAGAAAAAAATCGATGAAATTTTCGATATTGAATTTATAAAGATATTTAAAGAGAAAGAATTGCTTGCCTGGGGATGGTATGGAGTATCGAAGTTTGAAAAACAAATCCCGGCGAGGCCTAACTCTGCCAGGGGGCTTAGATTAAGAAAAGGTAACATTCAAATCGGCTCCGAAAACACTTTAATCAAATTGCATAAAGAGCAAAGAGGTAATTTTTATTTTATAGGCGAGGTTCACGGTTTTCATACCGGCTTAATTCCAAATGCAAGAAGAGACTACTTTAAAGAAAATGAAGTATCGATAAAATTTGAAAAGGAGCTGTCAGAGTTATTTTATACGAAATTTTACAAACTATACCACGATGCCAACAGGATTAAAAACGCCTGCAAAAAAATCGTAAAACCGATAGAAATAGAAAAGGACTACAAAGAGAAAACGAAAAACGGATTTTCGACAAAGGAGGAAAAGGAACATTTAGAAGAAAATTTCTTAAAATGTAAAGAAGAAGCAAAAAAAAGCGGAAAAGAATTAGAACGAATAAAAGAGCGCGGCAAAGCTGATGAGGTTCTGGGCAAAGTTTATGAACGAATTTTGGATAATTACAATGTTTACAGCGAAAACAAAGACATTCTCGCTGCGGGAAGTACAAAAACATTCTATAGAACGGACAAATTATCGAAACTTACTAAAAATGAACGAAAACTTCTCTCAAAGGTGTTTTCTGTAATCGATCTGGTTTTAACACCGGATTTAGCGGAAAACTTAAAACAAAAAATAGAGGAAGAATTTAAGTAGGGTAAAAATGAAATTATCAAAGTTTGACATAGGGGCAGAGATAATATCTATTTTAACCAGGGGAATGTACCAGGACCCCAGGGATGCTTTAAGAGAGTACATCCAGAATGGCGTAGACGCGCACGCAAAAAACATTAAATTAAAAATCAGGCAAAATACAATTGTTATTGAAGATGACGGCGATGGTATGGACTATAAAATCCTGAGAAAAGCGCTGCGTGTCGGAGTGTCGGATAAAAAACCGGGTACGGACGTCGGTTTTATGGGAATCGGTATCTACAGCGCCTTTCATCTATGTGATTCGCTTACTATATTTAGCCGCACAAAAATTAATCTCCCCTGCAAAGTCGAAATAGACTTTAAATCGATGCGGGAACTTTTGGAAAATCAGAAAGAGTTGAGACTTAACGGGAATATTTCCAGTGAAGAATTGATCGATTTGCAAACATTGTTGGAAAAGTATATCGATCTGTCCGAAGAGGATACAATAAGCGCAGAGGAATTTCCCGGTACAGGAACGAGAGTAGAACTCGTAGGCCTTGACCCGCATTTTTATGAAGACCTGACCGATTTCGATAAAGTAGCCGGTTATATAAAGGATGTTGTACCACTCCACTTTGACAAAGATAAATTTACCTACGGAGAGGAAATCGAGAATAAGATTACCGAAATTTGCAAAAAATCCAATGCCAGCTTTGAATTAGTTAATGTCGAACTCCAGGTAAACAATATAAGAGAAAGACTTTTTAAACCCTATTTCGATAGCGATTTCCATAATGACAATCCGCAAGAGCCGAAGTTTAAAGAATTGAAGTATGGAGATAAGCTACTGGGAGTTGCCTGGGGGTGTCTTAACTCAACCAGGAACAAAATTTCAAAAAGTACCAAGCGCGGTTTCTTAATCAAAAAACAGGGATTTGCCATCGGAAGAAGGGAAAATGTTGTGCAATATTTTAAATCAAGGACCCATTTCGACCGCTATATAGGGGAGATAATCGTTGTCAGCCAGGAGTTACTACCGAATTCTTCCAGGGATGACTTCGAACTTTCTTCCTTGCGGACAATCTTCCGTGAAATCCTGGCAGATGTTGCAAGAAAACTTAATGAGGAATCCAATACTTTTCAGGATAGGACAAAAGCCCTTGAGCAGATCGGGGAATTTAAGGCTGAAATAAAAGAAATTAACGCCTTGTACAACCGCTATGAAAAAAATCCCGATGACCTGGTCGATCATATTGTAAATCTAAATGAAATTTTGAAGAAAGTTGAGAGTATTATCAAAAGGAACGTGTTAAAAGGTAATGAGCATGAAGATGCGAAAAATTTAGAAAAATCTCTTAAGGAATTAATTAAAGAGATACAGGGAACAATAAATAGTCTCACGAAACCTAAGGAAAAGCAGGGCAGGAAAAAAATCTCGGACAAACAAACCAAGATAGCCGAAGATTTAGCCGCCGTTTCGATAGCGGAAGCAAAGATAAAAAAACACGAAAGTTTGATCGAAGTCCTGAATGATTTGGATATCGAACCAACGGAAGAACTGGTGAAGGTGCTTAACCTGGTCGATGAGAAGTTTATTCAAGGTTATGCAAGTTCAAAAAGCGAATATTATAAACTGTTGCGCGAATTAAAGGAAGAGGTCATAAACTCGATAGACTAAAATGCCGGAAAATTTTAAATCACCAGCCAAAGTGCTCATTCGTAAGGAATGGAGTAAAAAAATAATAGAATTTATTAAACGTAAGTTAGGAAAAAAAATTATATATTTAGGGCTGCCCTCGCCGAATGCCGAGGACATCATGGAATGGCTCGAATATATCGATGAAGTAATTGCGTTCCAGTGCAGAGAATACCCTGAACCCTCAAACCCTGATCAAAGTCGGGAGAAAGTTATCCGTTTGGAACAAAGGTTAAACGAATTGGAACGACAGCAAAAAATTGAGACCTATGCAGTCTACGACGGTTACATAGAGGAAGTATTATTAAGAGGCCGGGATAATTCGAATATCGATTTTTTTCAGAACGATGCGATAACGATATATAACCTGGACTTTTGCAACCAGATTACCTCTCCAATATCGTTTACAGATAAAAAAGGAGAATTGAAATCCGCTTATAAATTCGATGCCGTCAAAGAACTCATGAACCACCAAAGTAATGTCAATACTCAATCAAAAAAATTTATTATGTTCCTTACCATGCAATGTGGCTACGACGGTAAAGAATTGCATGATTTTATTACACACCATGGAGACAAAAGTGTTTCTACATATATGAAGCAAGTAAAAAAAATACCCGGTGAATCCATGAGAAAATCAAGATTTCTGAAATCTTATGTGTTAGATTCCCTTAAGGATTATTTTAAAACCGAAGGATTTATTCCTGAATTCTTACCGGTGATATTTTACGAAGGTGTTGGCGGATACAAATTATTACAATTTACTGTACTCGGTACAAGTAAGACTGAAAAAACAGGAACTGCACCTTTTTTCCAGAGTATTTCAGAACTTTTATGGCAAAAATTTATTATTGCTTCGGAAAAGGGATTTAAATTGATGAATGCTGAAAATATTGAGGAAACGGATGTGAATCTGGATCCTAGGAAAATTATCTCATCATCAAAAACCTATGAGAAGTTGTGGATAACGAAATGAAACGAAGCGTACTTCTGCTTGAACCTGGTTATAAAAATAAATATCCTCCTATGGGTCTAATGAAGTTAGCGACTTATCATCGCATGTTGGGTGATAAAGTCGTATTTTACAAGGGAGATTTAAGAAATTTTATTCTTGAACAATTATACGACAAACTATTGATAAAAATAAAAAAAATAGAAAGACATATTGCCTGGGAAAATTTTAAAGAAGATATTATAGAATATATAAAAACAGGCAAAAAATATATACTTGATGAATTGATTCGGGACGCGGTTTTCAAACCGATGCTCTCGAGTTGTTTTTTCTATTATAGAAATTATTTCAGGAAAAAGGAATATATACAAAAACCGGAGTGGGACAGGGTATGCATCACGACTCTTTTTACTTTTCAATGGAAAATCACCATCGACACCATTGAATTTGCTAAGTCGCTGGTGAAGGATACCGAAGAATTGTGGATTGGTGGTGTTATGGCCTCGGTAATTCCGGAAGAAGTCGAGCAAGCAACAGGCATAAAACCATGGTGCGGCTTACTCAACCGACCCGGAATATTGGATCAGGACAACGATCTTATAATTGAGACCTTACCTTTAGATTATTCGATTCTGGATGAGATTGATTACCAGTATCCTGTTTCAAATGGTTATTATTCATATATGACCAGGGGGTGTACCCGGAAATGTGATTTCTGTGCCGTTCCTAAAATAGAACCTGTCTTCAATCATTACATATCTTTATCCGATAAAATCGCTCACACAAAAAAATATTTTGGTGATAAGAAAGACTTATTGTTGTTAGATAATAATGTCCTTGCATCGAATCGTTTTCCTGAAATCATCGAAGAAATTAAAGCATGTGGTTTTGAAATAGGCGCAAAATTTGTAGAACCGAATGATCTGGAAATATCAGTCAGGAATTTA
This sequence comes from Candidatus Aminicenantota bacterium, assembly GCA_023137075.1. GTDB lineage: Bacteria > Acidobacteriota > Aminicenantia > UBA2199 > UBA2199 > JAGLQA01. Next base: position 1,000 of record JAGLQA010000560.1, on the reverse strand, counting down.
AAAGAAGAACTGAATGATAGAGCATATATAAAAAAATCGATCCTATTACTTAACAAATTATTGAATAGAGTAAAGGGAAGTGAGCAACAAAATTTATATAATTTATTGGAAGCGAATGGGCTGTTGAAAGTTGAAACCGCATCGAAAGCGAGAGTAATTGAGATTTATCCCCTGGTTTCCGAGTTGTATGGAAAACACTATAAAAAAAGAATGAAAAAAAGATGGGTTGATTTTAACCAGGGGGTCGATGCCAGGTTAATCGATGAGGAAAAGATGAAACTTTTGAGCGAGATTCCCATAAATCCCCTGAGAATTGCCTTCGACAACATGAAATATAAAAAGGTATATGTAAATGCGGTAAAGTTGGCGGCACAATACGGGATAAAAAGGCTTTCCAACTACCTGCTTTTTAATGAAAACGATAAACCAGAAGAACTTTATCAAAGGCTGAAGATGAACATAGAACTTAGTGAAAAATTAAAAATAGATATTTATTCCTTTCCCATGAAATTTCATCCGGTAAATGGGGAAACACGATTTAACAGAGATTTTTTAGGAAAGCACTGGAATAGGAAATATATTCGAGCAATTCAGTCAATCCTGAACGCGACAAAAGGCAAAGTAGGAAGAAGTAAAAGTTTTTTTTATAAGGCTTTTGGAAAAGACGAGAATGAATATTTCAAACTTCTTTATATGCCTGAGGCATTTATACTTTTCAGGTACTTTTTTGAAGATTCCGGGTTAACCGATCAATGGTGGAATGAATATAAGAATCTTTCATCCTCCGAGCTAAAGATTGCGAAAGAAATCATAGAAAAGAATATTTTTAAAGATATTTACAGTTTAACATCTAACAGAAAAATATTGTCGTTATTATATTATTATACAATAAAAAGAGAAGAAATAGATAATAGAAATGTAAAAACATATAAAGAAAAAGAGAAATATCACGGCGAAACCGCGCTTAAAAATCCAGGTTATTTACCGGGAGTTTTGCAGG
>JAGLQA010000056.1 GCA_023137075.1 Candidatus Aminicenantota bacterium | reverse complement strand
CAAATTGTCCAACAATTGAAACGCCAGGGCCTTTAACTGCCGGGAATCGGGTTTCTTCTTATGAATTCGCACCATTTCCTTGATTAACTTGTTATTGGGATTTATTTCAATGATCTTTTTGGAAAAATCCGCTTTGGTGTTTTGCAGGCGCATGATCCGTTCCAACTGGGGCGAGGGGGCATCTTTGGCACTGATCAGGATACAGGGACTGTCTACCAACCGTTGGGAAATCTTTACTTCCTGGATTTTATCGCCGTAAATGGTCTTTAAATAAGAGGCGAACTTTTCAGCATCTTTATACACTTTCTTGTTTTTCTCTTTTTCTTCTTCTTCCAATTTGATATCCGCGACTTCCACGGGCCGGATCAATTTCCCTTTGTACTGCTGCATATTATCGACTGCCCAGGCATCCATGGGGTCCGTAAAATAGAGGACTTCCATGTTTTTCTTTTTGAACGCCTCTAAGGCAGGATTCCGTTCGATGGAATCATAATCATTGCCCATGGCATAATATATCTCAATCTGGTCTTCAGGCATACGCCCGATATATTCATCTAAATCCGTATACTTATCCTTCTCTGTCCTGGAGGAATGGAATAATAACAACCCGGCCAACTGCTCCCGGTACTCGTATTCGTTGGGGATGCCTTCTTTGAAATTCCGCTGAAAATTCTTCCAAATTTTCAGGTATTTCTCCCTGTCCTTGGTTTTAATACTATTTAAGTGTTCAAAGATTTTCTTTAAAATGTGTTTGCGGATTTTGTTGACCCGGATGTTGCTCTGAATGGTCTCCCTGGAGATGTTGAGCGGAATATCTTCGGAATCGACCACCCCTTTTATAAACCGGAAATATTCAGGCAAGATATCATGGCTTGCTTTCTGGATTAAAACCTTCCGCGAATACAGGTCAACGCCGGGGTCGCTCTTGGCCCAGCCGTAAATTTCCGTGTTGGTTTTTGGGATATAAAAAATGGAGTTGAATTGCACCGGCGCATCCGAAGAGATATGAAGGTAGCTTTCCGGGTCATCGGTGGCATTCTGGAAGAACCGGTAAAATTCATTGTAATCCTTTTCCTTTAAATTGGTTTTCGGTTGGGTCCAGAGGGCATCCACACTGTCGATCTTTTCCGATTCCAGGTAAATGGGAAAGGACACAAACCGGGAATGTTTGTTGATGATATTTTTGATCTTCCACTTTTCCAAAAAGTCTTTGCCATCTTCCTTGAGGAATAACTCGATACGGGTGCCGCGCTGTTTTTTCCCTTTCTCTTCGATGGTGTAGTTGTTATCTCCTTTCGATTTCCAGATATACCCCTTACTGCCTTTCTCAAAATATTTTGTGTGCACATGGATTTCTTCGGCTACCATGAAACTCGAATAAAAACCGACTCCGAATTGCCCGATTAAATCCATCTTATCCTTGTTTTCCGCTTCACTGACCCTCTGAAGAAAACCCTCCGTGCCGGAATGGGCAATGGTGCCGATATTTTCGATCAAATCCTGCCTGGTCATGCCGATGCCGGTATCTTCGATGACTAATTTTTTCTTATCTTTATCGAAATTAATATCGATTTTCAGATCAAGTTCTTTATCCTCGATAGCCGAATTGAGCAATGACTGAAACTTTACCTTGTTTAACGCATCCACGGAATTTGAAATTAACTCTCTTAAAAAAACCTCTTTGTGCCGGTAAAGCGAATATACCAGTATATTTAGGAGTTGTTTCACCTCTGATTGAAATTCATATTTTTTTCCCTTTGTTTCCGCAGAGGGTTTCTTTTCCGGGGATTTTTCTTCTACTTTTTCCTCTTTCGCGACCTTTTTATCTTCGGCCTTTTTGTCTTCGGTCACTTTCGCTTTTTCTTCTTTCTCTTTTGTTTTTTTATCTACGGCCATGTTTCCTCCTAATTGACTTCATAAGTTTTTATACCGGGGAAAACAGAATTACCCGGAATTAAAAATATATTATATCATAGTTGTCAAGTTTTGTTTAGTCTATTGTCAGCAATTTTGAAATTTTTATTTTTTCAGGGTCTGGAATTTTTTTCCATGGAAGTCAAAATGCTGCCCAGATGCGCTTATACAGGTGATTCATGAGGCAACCTGGAGGGGTATTGAGAGGAGAAGATATTTATGTTGTTTATTCTAAGAGTTCGGAGAGGAAAACAATTTTGACTCCTTTCTCCCGGATAAATTTTATGGAATCTTTTATCGCCCTCAGGGTGGTCGGATGCGGATGACCGATGGCAATAGCTTTGCCGTTTCTCAACGCTTTATCGACTAATCGTTTGATCTCGCTTACCGCGTTGGGATAAGATTTTTCCCCATCATCTAAAAAAACATCCCTGATGGCGGTTTTTATCCCCAGGTTTTTGGCCATTCCATAACCCACGGTACCGGCGATTGTCTTGGAATCGAAAAAAAATAGGCCCTCTTCCTTTAATATTTTTAAAAACCTTTTCATTACTTTTCTATTGGAGGTTACCAGGGAGCCCATATGGTTATTCACTCCCGCGGCATTGGGCACCACCTCTTTCGCTTTTTTTACCATGGATCTGATTTCCGAATCGGTAGATTGTAGGGTAATCGTTTTCCGGGGGTTGTATTTCAACCCATTGGAATTTTTCGGCTGCATGGGGACATGGATCAATGCCTGCAAATTATATTCCGCTGTCCATCTCGCCTCTTCGTGGGCGCGGCGGGATTCGGGGAGTATGGATGCGGTTATCGGGATATTCAATTTCTTCAATTCCAGGGCGCCGATCTCATACTCTCCTACATCATCGATTACAAAAGCAACCTTTGGGGTACGGACAACCTTCTTTTTCGGTTTTGGTGTGTCTTTTGTTTTTTTAATTTCCTCTTTTTTGGCCGGGCTTCTTTCGACCCGGGTAATTAATAAAATATGAGACGCCTCCCGCTCAATCTTCAGACTGTAAAGCATCAGGGATTTGTCATCCACCCTGCGGATTTCCGACAACTCCAATTTCCCCTGTAACTTACCTGAGATTTTTTTTACCCGGGAAATAAGACTGTCGAATTTTTTACGGCTCACATTGAATTTAAAGTGGTACCTGCCCTTCTCATCCTTAAAGTGTTCAAAAAGGATTTTATCCTCATCTAAAAGGTTTATAAACCACGTATTGAAGGCCTTTATTTTTTCGGGCCGTGTTTTCAGGGGAATGACCTTACTGAAAATAAACGATTCCTTTCCTTTTTTAAAATCGATATATTCCAGGAGCGCGACGGTAAAGACGGCGATCAATATGAACAGGACAAAGAAAAACAGCGGCATATTTTTCTTTTTTTGCACTCTTTTTTTTACCATTCAGCCGTTAACCTTCATTCAGTATCGCGGTGCCCCTCTCAAAAAGGTGGTCAAACTCTTCCAATTTCAATTCGATATCCGGTTTTATCCCGGATTCCAGCGTTTTTTCATCTTTTATTAAGAAAAATCCTTCACTCAGCAGTATCGAACTGCCGTCTTTCATCCCGATCTGTTTAACCTGTGAGATGAAACCGGGAGTTTTGCGTCCGATAATCGTGGTGGGATGATTATTATCCTGTTGGTTTAGCTTAAAAAGAGCGGCAAGAAGTTCACCGTACATGATCGTAGATTTATTTATAATAATCACGGCCCGGTAGCCAAGGGCCGTATCCGAGCCTACCGGGAATTTTCCCTCTTCTTTCTTTTTTTTCAACCTGATAGTGAAACCCGGGGAGTCCTTAAAAAAAATACTGGCGATCTCCAGGAGGGACTGGAAATTACCCCCGGTGTAGTGCCTGAGATCGATGATCAATTTCAGATTTTCTTTATCCTTTAAATTCTTTAACAGGTATGCGGCGCTTTCCTCATCAATTTTCGGGATTTCGACCACCAGGATATTATTTCCCATTTCCCTGATCCGGGTTTTACTTTCAAAGAGCCTGGTATGCAGGCTAATTTTTTCTATATTTTTCGATCGCTTTTTATATACTGAGATGTCGATGTTTTCCGGTTTATCCGACAATAGCGAAAAATACATCTGGTAGAAGGGAAGGTTATAAAGACTTTGTTCCCGGATGGATTTTATAATATCTCCGGGTTTTAATCCCGCCTTACCCGCCGGTGAATCTTTCACCACACCGGAAATATAAAAATAGTTGGCTAATTTTGCCCCGTAAATACCGGGGTGATAAGAGTTTCCTTTCCGGTAACAATCGTAAACCTGTGTCTGCCGCGCATCTAAATAGGCGGAAACTTTATCCAGATGGCCGAGAACAGCCGTGTATGCGCCGGGAAATTTTTCCCCGGGTTTTATAGCTTCAAAATATTCGATTTTCGTCCTGGACACGATTTCGGAAAAAAGAGCCAGGTACTGGTAGTCTTTTTTGTTCTCCGGAGTCGATGTGAAAAATTTTTTCCCTGCGGTAAAATAGAACAATACGAATAGGGCAACGGTCAAATAAAATAGTTTTGTCAACCGGCTCATTTTTTTTCCGTAAGACAACAACCATTAACATCACGATATAATGCAGACATGGATGACTTATTATTTGCCATAGGTTTTTATATCATAAATAAGGATATTTTGCAATCAAGCGTCGATTCCCTACCTGTTACGCAGCCACTTTAAAGGATTTTCCGGTTTTAAATCTTTTCGGATTTCTAAGTAAAGTGATTTCCCGGAAGTGGAGCCGGAGTTCCCGGCAATCGATATAACTTCACCTTCCGTCACTTTATCTCCTTTCTTTTTTAGAATTTTCTCGCAGTGGCCGTACACTGAATAGAAGTTTTTCGCATGTTGGACGATGATAAGGTTACCATACCCCTTAAAATAATCGGTAAAAACGACCTCCCCGTCGTATATTGCCTTTATTTCATCTGAGGCGCCGGGCTTTATCTCGATCCCGTTATTCAGGATGTATGTGTCGAATTGTGTACTTTTCTTTTTTCCGAAAAACGAAATCACCTTACCCTGCAAGGGCCACCTCAGCCTGCCCCGTAACTTTTGTATATTCACGGGCCCGATTGTGGTTTTAATCCCTTCGTCCCTGATGATTTCATTCAACCTGGCGGCCTCTTCTTTCAACTCATCAATCAATTTTGTATAACTCATCCGGTCGCTGTTTATCTTTTCTATTAAATTCAATTTGTCCTTTTTTAAGCTCGTTATTTTTCGCAGTTTCTGCTCCTGCGCTTCCTTTAAGCGTAATAATTTCGCGTACTCCTTTTGCAGTTCTAAATCTATTTTTTCTAATTTCCGAATGTTATGTTTCAGCGTATTAATCTCATCTGATTTGTAATTTATCAATGATACAAACAAATGATAATTGCGGAATAATTCATTGAAACTATCCACCCGGATGAGAAATTTTATTTGCGCGCTGCCCCCTAATTTGTAAAGTATCCTGAGTGCTTTGCGGATATTGGCTTTAGATTTCCGCACCTCCTGCCGTAACTTATTTTTTTCGCGCTTCTTTTTTTCTATTTCCTTCCCGGTGCCGACCAAATGCATTTTAATCCGTTTATTTTCAACGGTCTCTTTCTTTTGTTTTAACTCAATTTCATAAATTTCATTCAGGATGGATCCCTTTTCTTTTTGTAATTTCAGCAGTTTTTTTCCTATCTCTTTAACCTGTCGATTTATCGAATCCAATTCTTTCTTATCTGCGGGAAACAACAGGGAACCGCAAAGTAAAAAAATAATAATCGTTCTAATCATTCCTGAGTTCATTTTCACTGCAGTAAAATTATACTTCATATAGTCCTCAAGGTAAAGAAAAAAAACGGGTGATGTTTTTAGTTGAATTTACTATTGCATTTGTTTACAATACACCCTTAACGAAAAGGAGGAAATAATGAGTGAAAGCGCAAGGCAGGCCCTGTTAAATTTAAGAGATCCGGCAAACCTGCAATGGTATATTATCCCGCTTTTTGCATTTGTGGTATATATATACGCCAATGAGATCGAACGCAGAAATTGGGATTTGGTGTTTGCCGGTTTAGCCTATTGGGGTATGGACTGGTTCAACGAGATATGGAATTCATTATTCTTTCATTTTAGCCCCTACGCGCCGGTGTGGGGTACACCCGGCAAATCCGCTTTTGTTATCTTTATCGGCTTAAACATCGAGATATGTTTTATGTTTGCCGTGGCCGGGATTGTATTCGCAAAAATGCTCCCCAAGGATAAAAAGTTAAAGATTCTCGGCATCCCCAACCGGCTTTTTTTCGCGATAGCAGGATCGATTTTTACATTATTCGTTGAGGTGCTGCTGAATCTTGCCGGGATGCTGACCTGGGAATACTCCTGGTGGAATATTGGAGCACCCTGGCTCATTTTCCTGTTTGGATATTTTCACTTTTTCCTGGTCTCGTTCTGGGTTTTTGATATGAAAAAGATAAAATCCAGGGCAATCACGGTGGGCATTATCTTCGGTTTCGACCTCTTATGCATCCTGATCTTCGGTTTTATCTTAAAATGGATATAGAGTACCGGTAAAGACGGAAACCTACTTCCGGTGTGAATTTATATAAAAAGCTGCTGCCGCAAGGGCGTGGCTCAAATTCATCGAGTTTTTATATCCCCACATGGGGATATGTACCAATTGGTCGCAGCACTTAATGATTCCTTCGGAAATGCCGTAGGCCTCATTGCCGAGAACTAAAATAAAAGCCCACGGAGGCGTCCATTCATGAATCGGGATGGATGCACCGGTTTTTTCTAACCCGATCACAGGCCGTTTCGCTGACTGAAAAAATTCCGGCAAGTCTTTTTCGTATTGAATGGGAATCCAGTTTTCAGCGCCCCGGGCCGCCTTTTTTAATTGGGGATGCGAAAGGCAAAAATGCGCCGTACTGTGAACGACCCGCTCAAATCCGAAGTTATCCATTACCCTTAATACGGAACCGAAGTTATATGGCGTTAATACCTGGTCCAGGGCAATAGTGACCGGGTAACGGGCGTTCCAGGACAAAGCGGATAGAGTAGCCTCTTTCTTAAAAAAATGGGGCGGCTTCCCGCTTAGTTTTTGATGAAAGGACAGGTAATTTTGCAGCGCTTCGGAACCGGAAAGCCACGCGGGAGGATCGAACCTGTCCAGATGCGACCACTGCATGATTTGGTCGTAAAAGTCCCGGAATTTTTTAAGGTCATACTTTTCCAGGCATTCGGCGGCGAAAGCGGCAATCGCCGTATGTTGTTGGCGGGCGCTCAATGACAGCCACTTTTTTTTTCCGATGTCTTTAGCAGATTTTTTCATAATAATAAGCGGGGAAATCCGTTTTAATCATGGTTTTATTTTAAAAAACTGTTTGATGAAAGTCAATAGCTGCGGAACCGGGAACTCTATTTTGGCCACAGATTTCTAATAATATTTGAAAAATAGTGAAATCCCTTATATAATATAGGCTTATGAAAAAAAAATCAATATTCCGGTTCCTTATACCTGTTTTACTGCTGTGTACCGGTACCGGCTTATACGGTGAAGATTTTTTTAAATTAAAAAAGGGAATCAGCGATAATGCCTGGAAAAAAATCGCTTTTTTTTATCTCACACCGGCTCTTACCTTAGAAAACCTGGGTTATATCTCTAATATCTACTATTACCAGGAATTGGAGGAACCAGACTGGACGGCGGATATAGGACTTGATTTACTGGTATCCGTTATTTTAGGCAACCGCTTTGTCCTGTCGCTCAAGGAGAAACCTTATTATTCATTCTATGCCGAACATGTCGATCAGAGAGCACTAAACAACCGGTTAAAGACATCCATGTACTCCTACCTGGGAAGGTTGAACCTGGAATACTCCTATAGTAACGACTATATCAAGGGAAGACCCACCGCGGAATTTGGCGCCCATATCCGGCTGCGAACAGATGAACATTTCCTTTCGGTAGATTACGGCAGCTATAAAAATTTATTCCTCAACCTGTTTCTTAAACAGAATAGCATCGAACATTACGAGGAAAACTACCTCGGGAATTACAATTTGAAACAATTTATGAACCGGAAAGAGTTACATGCGGGGATTCGCTTAAACAAAAACATTTTTACCCGGACCCGTTTGTTTGTAGGCTTTGAATATTATGAATACAAATTCGCCAAAGCACCCCTTCGAGACGGTATCGGCAGACAGGTTTCCCTGGGAGTTGCCTTCCCGGAGATTGGGAGAATCAGGGGCTCGGTAGAGTTTGGCGTAAAACATTTCCAACCCGGTTCCTCACTCTATAGAAAGTACACCAAACCCTTCGGCTCCGGCGAGGTAACCATTCGGCTTCTGAGACGATTCAAGTTTGATTTCCAATACCTGGTTAACAATTTCTATTCATACTGGAGCGTGGAACAGAGTTTCGACGAACGGTCCGCCGGCTCGCGGGTGGAATATTACATCGCTAAAAATATAAAAATCGGGTATAATTACCAGTTGGGAATTTTATCCTATGAGAATCTGCACGACGGCAAAAAGACCAGGCGGGACAACTTCTATACGTCCGCTGTATATATAGGCCTCAGAGTTTTTGAAAAAATGGGGATCGGCCTGGAATACAGGATGTATCGCGCGGACTCGGATATGCAGGCTTTTAGCCGGAGCAGCAATTTTATCGGAGGTTATTTAATCCATGAATTTTAAAAAATGTTCTTTCCTAATACTCATATTCGTTTTTTTGCTGCTTTGCTGCACCACACCCTTTACCTTCTCTCAAGAAAATAAAGACTATTCTTATAATATCGGGCCCAAAGACCTTATTTCCATAAATGTTTTCGATGTCCCGGATTTAAATATCACGGTCCGGATTTCAGAGGACGGCAGCATTGTTCTTCCCTTATTGGGAAGAGTGGAAGTCGGTGGTTTAACCCGTTTTCAATTGGAAAAAAAATTGGCCGGTCTTTTAGAGGAAAAATACCTGAAAAATGCCCAGGTCACCGTTTTTATAAAAGAATACCACAGTAAAACGGTTTCGGTTATCGGTGAGGTTGTAAAACCGGGGAACTATGAACTGATTGGGCGACAAACACTCTTGCAGGTTCTCTCTACTGCCGGCGGGCTGAGCGAACGCTCATCCGATCGTATCATTATTATCCGCAGCTACAAAAGTGGAAAGAGCCGGTCCCTGGCCATCAACTTAGACGATTTGATGGTCAAGGGAGATCCCAGGCTGAATATCCCCCTATCGGCAGGGGATATCATTAATGTACCGGGCGAACGGTTCGTTGATGTGTATGTGTTCGGACAGGTCAAAAGCCCGGGGCATATAAAAGTAAAAAAGATCGGGGCGATTACCCTTCTCAAGGTTATTGCACAGGCGGGAGGGTTCGACGAGCGGGCCCGTAAATCTGCGGTCACAATCACCCGCCGGGTTAACGGGAAAGAGGTTAAGATCAAGGTGAATGTCAAAAAAATCCTCAAAGGCCACCGTCCTGACTTCATCTTGAAAAGCGGAGATATCGTACATATCCCGGAAAGCATTTTGTAGGCGTCAAGATGGACAATAATAAAAATAGTATTGAACCTCTCCTGGTTATGGAGGAAGGGTTCAACATCGACAAATACTGGAAAATCATAAAACCCAGGCTCCATATCGTGATCATTATTACTCTCTTCATGGTTGCCGCGGCTTATATAAAAGTTACAGCCAAGACCCCGATTTACACGGCTTCCGGTCTCTTGATGATTGAACCGGAGAGTCGAAATATCATTATGTTTGACAGCCGGCCTAGTTTTTACGGCTACCGGAACGAATATTTTAATACCCAGATCAAAATACTTCAGAGCCGCACCCTGTCTAAAATCGTGATGGAAGAATTCAGGTCCACCCCGGTCGGAAATTCGTTGATGAAAGAGAACAGCAAATTTTCTATCCAGGGGCCTCTGGTTACACCACTGGAATATACCACCTTAGTACAGGTGAACTACAAATCCACCGATCCACGGGCCGCTTCCGAAATGGTCAACCTCCTCTTTGATAAATTCATAGAATTCGACTTAGACATAAAATCCCAATCTTCCAGGTATGCGGCCGAATATATTGCCAGACAAATTGAAAAACTGCAGCAGAATCTCACTCAAAAAGAAGAAGAGATGCAGGCTTACGGCAAACGGAAAGAGTTATTCTACCTCTCCAGAGAAGACAGCACGGTGGTTGAGAAATTCTCCGTTTTAAACAAAGCGTACACCGAAGCCCAGATCGACAGGGTGAACAAGGAATCTGTTTACGAGGAGTTAAACGGGACAAGTCATGAAAATTTCCCCGAGGTAAAAAAAAGCCAGTTGGTCAGTAATCTTAAAAACACTTACTCATCTCTCGAATCGGAATATACCCGGAAGTCCCAGATATTTAAAAGCTCCTACCCGGAAATGACCCAGTTGAAATCCCAGATGGGTAGTTTGCAAGAGCGCATCCGGACGGAAACAAGAGATATTGCGCAAAAAACTTTAAAGGAAGCACGGAGCGAATTCCAGACCGCCAAAAAAAAGGAAGAGTCGATGCTCAATCTCCTGAACCGGCAGAAAGGTATAATGGTTAATAGTAACTCCGATGCCATCTACTATAAAACCTTAGGCATCGAAGTTGACAACATGCGCTCCCTGCTGAACTATTTGGTACGAAAACAGAAGGAATCGGTCCTGTCATCCCGGTTAGAGGGGCTGCAAACCAGCAATATCAAGGTAATCGACCGGGCCCAGGTTCCCGGAGCCCCCATTAATTCCGGGCTAAAAAAAATGCTGCTGACCGCTTTAATGCTGGGTCTTTTTACCGGTTTCGGCTTGATATTTTTAATCGATTACTTAGACAGGACTATCAAAACACCCGAAGAAGTCAAAACGATCCTGGGTGTCCCGGCCTTAGGCAAGATCCCGGCAACAAATTCCAGGGTTGTGAACGCCTACTACAGTTCTTCCTATAGTTACGGTTACGGGGCCAATCCGGGTAAGAAAAAAAAAGAGCATACTCCTCCAAAAAACAGGGATATAGACTTGATCAATTTTTTAGAACCGGAATCTCCCTTTGCGGATGATTACCGGACCATTCGCACTGCCATATTACTCTCCATCCCGAGACACCCGCCCAAAATCATCAGCATTAGCAGCGCTCTGCCCTCGGAAGGGAAAACAGCCACCACTATCAACCTGGCCATCTCCTTCTCCCAATTGGGAAAGAAGGTACTTATCATCGACGGGGACATGCGTAAACCCCGGATGCATAAAGTTTTTAAAATTAAGAATACGGCGGGTCTTTCCTCCTACTTAACGGGGCGGGCTAAATTGACCGATATCCTGCAAAAAGTTTCGATTCCCAATCTTTATATCGTGCCTTCCGGTCCCTTACCCCCCAACCCGACCGAATTGATCGATTCCGAAGTTATGGCCACGGCGCTGCAAAAGCTCATGGAGCGGGTTGATTTTATTTTTATCGATACGCCCCCGCTAATCGGTATCGTCGATCCCATTCTGTTAGGTAAACATGCGGACGGTATGATCCTGGTCACCTGGGCCGGAAAAACGCATCGTCATGCGGTAGAAAAAGCGATCGACGAACTCAACAAATTTAATGTGCGCAACTTAGGGGTTGTTCTGAACAAAGTGGATTCCAGGAGAAGCGAATATGGTGACTACAATTACTCCTATTACAGCTATAAATACCGGTACAAAGCAGATCCCGAAACAGGGAACCGGGAGCTTCCGGCCCGGAAATAGATAACGATGATTGATATTCATACTCATATTATTCCCGCTGTTGACGACGGTTCCCCTTCATTAGAGGAGTCTTTAAAAATGCTGCGAATGTGCCGGGATGACGGGGTGAAGACCATTGCCGCCACCCCACATGTGTTTCATGCCGGCATATTTACCGATTTCGGAGAGACGCAGCGTGGTATATTCCGGCAGAAATTCAATGAATTAAATAAAAGTGTAAAAGACCACCGGATCGAAATAGAAATCCTGCCCGGCGCCGAAGTTTTTTTTTTCTCCGATTTAAGAAAAAAAATAGAAAATCACCGTGAACTGCTTACCATCAACAACAGCGACTACTTCCTCTTAGAGTTCCCGGCGGATGTGGTATTCGAAGGCAGTAAGGAATATATCTTTGACTTAGTGACCGATGGTTTAATTCCCATCATATGCCACCCGGAGCGGAACCCGGTATTCCAGCAAAACCCGCGGCTTCTTTATCAAATCCTCCAGGCGGGGGCCCTGTCCCAGGTCGATGCCGGCAGCATCAGGGGCGACTTCGGTGTCACGGTCTATGCCGCTGCCATGAAATTCTTGAAACACAACCTGGTCCACATTCTTGCCTCCGACTGCCACGATTCACGAACCCGGCCGCCGGGATTATCCTTTATTTATAAACAAATGCATGAGATCGAGAGGGAGAAGATCGATATGCTGGTGAAGAAAGTTCCCCTGGCTGTGGTGAACGACAACGTGGTGCCGGACACCGGCCCGATCTTAGACCCGGACAGGAGAACAACCTTCTTCGACTTTATAAGGAGTTTTCGAAAATGAGAAATCGTTCTATACTGACCTTTTTGAAAATTATCATTCTACTGTCTCCCATACCCTTCGGCTGCGTGGGGAGCATTTTTGCCCCTCTTTTTTACATGATAATACTACTTTTTTCCCTTATCGCCCTGCGCCGGGTCGAAGACCGCAGCCCTTTCCTGTATGAAAAAAAAGTACGGCTGCTTTTTTATGCCTTCGTGGGATTCTTAGTACTCCAGCTTATCCCGCTTCCCTTTTTCCTGCTCAAAATTTTATCTCCCACCACCGCGCACAGCCTGGGCCAATTTAAAGAGCAAGTGCCCGGGTTTCACCCGATATCGATGGTTCCCTTCGAGACCCTGGTTTTTACCTGCAAATTTTTAGTATTTGCACTTTTCTTCAGGGTTTTGATCGATATAAAATTTGAAAAAAAAGAGATCTTTTCCATCGGCAAAACCCTGGTTTTCGCCGCGGCCCTGCAGTCAATTTTCGGACTTCTGAAATATTTACAGGGGAACCGGTTTTTTTTCCTATTTTTTTACGAAATCGACAAAACCGGCAAGTTCCTGACCGGCACCTTCGGTAATCCCGGCCATTTTGCCTTTTATTTAGAGATGATACTACCACTGGCGTTGGCCTTCTTTTTTTTCAAGCTCCGGTTTTTTGAGGGCGGCAAAAGTTTGCGCGCAAAATTTCTTTCAGCCCTTGAAGAAAACAAAAGCACCGCCGCCTACTTTCTCATCACGATACTTTTGGGGTGCGGGATTATTCTCAGCGGTTCCCGGGCCGGTATTATGACCATGATTTTTTCCTTTATGATTTTCGGCCAGTTCTCCTTCTACCTGAAACGCAGCCGGGCAGTACGAAAAAAACTGAAACTCTTTTTTATCATCATTGCCGCCGCAGCCATTTTTTTAGGGGTGCAAAATACGGTGGACAAATTTTTAAGCACGAAGATAGAGAATTCCGGTCGTTTTTTAAGGTGGCCCACTACCTTTGACATGGTGCGGGACTTTCCTCTTTTCGGCAGTGGGTTCGGCACCTATCGTTATGCCTACTTTCTTTATGACATCGATGAAGGCGGCAAATGGTCCACCCATGCCCACAGCGATTACTTAGAGGCAGCGGCAGAGGGCGGAATTATCGGAAGTTTGCTCCTTTTATCGCTGCTCGCTGTCCTGGTTTATTCCATCGTCAAAATGTGGATGAGCCGGAAACATCCGGAAGTGAAAATTATGGGTATCGGCATTATTACCGGTATTTTTGCCGCCGCCTTACACTCGATTTTCGATTTTTCGCTGCATATCCCGGCCAATGCCCTTGCCTTTACCCTCATTCTAGTGATTGGTATAAAACTAACCACATACAAACGGGAGTTTAACGAATGAGAATGAATGAGTGGAAAAAAAAAGGATTTTATAAGCCCTTTATTAATGATCTTTTAACCAATAAAAAGGTGGTTGCCGTTATTTTGGTTTTACTGATCCTCTTTTTCGGCCTGCAGTGTCTCTCACAATTATTTTTTAACCTGGGAAATGGTAAGGAAGAGCAGGCAAATACCGGTTTTCTTAAGTGGAGTTGCACGTTATCCCCGATCGCAGCAAAACCGCTGCTCGAATACGGCTACGCGCTCCTGCAGGAAAGTAAGAAAAACAACGACACCCGAATGCTGGAAAAGAGCATCCGCTATTTAAAAAAATCCATAAACGTGAATATGCTCTATTATAACGGGCATCTCTACCTGGGGAAAGCCTATCTTGACCACATTGTCCGGGAACCCACAATTTTTGATGCGGCAGTTGCCGCCTTTAAGAGAGCGGCCCGGATAAGGGGGATTGACACCCGGGTCAGTATGGATACAATGACAATACTGCTCTCTTTATGGCCCCATTTAAATGAAGCAGACCGGGAATTTTGTACCGACCTGTTCAAAAAATCGATAAAAAGAATCAGTAAAGAAGATTTTATTTCCCTTTTAGATAACTGGGCCCTCTATTGCCGGGATATTAATTTTTTAAAAGAGGGTATGAATAAAATGCCGCGATATTACATAATTGCCGCCCGGAAACTTCGCCAACTTGAAACAGACATGGAGACCCGGCGTGAATTTCTCGCCAAACACACCCTCTATTTTATTGCCGAATTAAAAGACCTGTATCAACAATACCGGTCGGAAGCGACGAGCGACCTGCTGAAGAACCTAATCAATCTATACAACAACTTAGATAAAAGAGTATCCACCTACTATCTCGAAGACACCGCGAGGCAATCGAAGCAAAAGGGCTATCTTGAATTCAAAAAACAGGTAAATTCAGACATCCTGAAGCTTCTTTTTACCGAAGAGGGGTGGCAAAAGAATCCCCGGCTGCGCGAAAAACTTGAGACATATATTTTTTCTTATATAAAAAAATTATCCTCCATGGACGAGTTAAAAGGTTTTGATGATTTCCTGGATAAAAGAGGGTATTTTGGAATCATAGATATGGACCTCCGTGTTTTTTATATCAAACAATTGCTGGCCTTTAAATCCGGTCAATATGAAAACGTCATTAGCGACACGGAAAAATTCAAACGGTCCCTTTCCTTCGTAAAAAAGGAGTTTGCCGCCGATTATGCCGATATTTTATTCTTATTGACCGATGCTTATGTCTCATCCAGGCTGATGATCAGGGCCTATGACACCCTGAAGGAAGTCAGCGCCAACGACGGCAACCTGACCGATTACTACTGGCGAAAAATGATCATCGAACGGGTCATCGGGCCGGATGAGGGCGAGGAAAAAAACCAACGACTTGAATTAATCACGAACAGCCGCTTTATAGAGCTGGTCTCACCCTCGGCGGAGCAGACGGTCTATTTAGTAAATAATAAAGAGGTGAATATTCATTTTGCCGATATCCTGTACGGGAAGATTAACTCCTGCCATCTGCTGCAGGTATTTATTGACGGCAGCCTGGTATTCGAGGAGTATCTAAGTAAAGTGACATCCCCGCTAACACTCCCAATCTCCACTGACCAAAATTTCTCAAAGTTTACCCTCAGCATCAAGATGTTGTAGCGAATACATCCCATTTCCCGGTTCGGGTTTCGTATTTGAGAGATTTCTGCAAAATTTGCAAGAAATTTGCCCGGGAAATTTCGCGGGCGCCAAGACGTTTCAGATGTTCCGAGGGGACCTGACAGTCAACCAGTAGAAATCCCTGTTCAAAAAGTTTTTCGGCAAATTTTATAAAGGCGAATTTCGAAGCATTGCTGACCCTGGAAAACATGGATTCGCCGAAAAAACAACGGCCTAAGGATACACCGTAAAAGCCGCCGGCAAGACTTTCATCCTGCCACACTTCCACCGAATGAGCAAACCCTGAGTGATAAAGAACCGTGTAAGCATCGATCATCTCGCGGGTAATCCAGGTTTCCTTTTGCTTATCCCTGGGAAGGCTGCAGTATTCGATAACCTGTTCAAAAGCCCGGTCACAGGTTAATTTAAAGGGATTCTTATCCGACAATTTTCGCAGGCTGTGCGACACGTGAATCTCCCCGGGGAAAAGAACCAACCTTGGATCCGGCGACCACCAGGTAATGGGATCTCCTTCCGAAAACCAGGGAAAAATACCCTGAGAGTAAGCATTTATCAATCTCTCCGGGGACAGGTCTCCACCCACGGCGATAATACCGTCTTTATCTGCTAATTCGGCAGGCGGAAAAACCGGTTTTTCTTCCAACAAAAAAATAGGCATGATTAATTTTAACAAAATATTGAAAAAAAATGAAACTTTCTACTCTTAAACGGTATCTTTAATAAACAGGAGTCAGCATGAAAAGAATCAGAATTTTTATTATACTGATCTTACTTTTGGATCTAATTGTTTCCGGCGAAATCATTGAAAAAATCCTGTTAGAGGGAAATGAGAAAGTATCTAAAGATACGATTCTCTTTTATATGAAATCTACGGAGAACGGTGATTTTTCGCAAGATAAACTCAGGCAGGATTTCAAAACGCTGTGGAACACGGGATTTTTCGAAGATATCGCCATCGAGGCTGAAGACGGCCAGCGCGGCAAGATCGTGAAAATTATCATGAAAGAGAATCCCCTGATCGCGTCGGTCACCTACAAAACCGGTAAAAAAATTAAGAAAGACGACATCATCGAAAAGATGCAGGAGAACAATGTATCGCTGATGGCCTTTTCCCACTACAGCCC
>JAGLQA010000559.1 GCA_023137075.1 Candidatus Aminicenantota bacterium | reverse complement strand
CGGTTATAAGGGTTATAAAAAGCACGATAGCAGAAAACCCTCATTCGGATTGTTTCAAACCCGGATCAGGATAGGAGAAATTTCTTTAATTCTCCTGAAATTTAATTTTTTAGATTCATATTAGGGGATAACCATGAGACCGGTGGTAGTACTGGCTTTTTCAAACGATCAAGATAATTACCTGCCCATGCTTAAAAGGGAAAGTACAAATATTTTCAAAATCCTGCGGGATTTTGACGATAAAGATTTTATAAAATTGTATAGGGAAGAGAGCACGTCTATAAAGGAGGTGTTCGATTTGTTTATCCACTATCTTGACCGGATCGTCATCTTCCATTACGGCGGTCATGCGGATGGAACCCATTTACAATTGGAAACCACTTCCGGCCGTGCCAAATTGGTTTATTCCGAGGGGCTGGCCCGATTGATGGGGCTGCAAAAGGAATTAAAATTGGTTTTTCTTAACGGCTGCGCTACGAAAGGCCAGGTAGAACTTTTATTCGCCTCCGGGGTAAAAGCTGTGATTGCCACTTCCGTTCCCATCGGGGACGCTATGGCCGTGGAATTCGCCGAAAAGTTTTACGAAGCCCTGGCCCAAAAGGTTACCCTTCGGAAAGCCTTTGAAATAGCGAAAGCATGTATCGCCACGGCCTATGGACTATCAAGGGAAATAAACCTATATCGGGATCTAAACTGGGGGGGAAAAGAAGGGGAAGCAGAAGCGGGAGTTCCCTGGGGTTTGTACTTAAACAAAAACAGCCAGGCCGTGCTGGAGTGGAAGCTGCCAATAAAAAAACGCTACTATATCGAGCCATCCGCTTTGCCGGCAAAAGTGGAAGTGAATAGCGAACTGATAAAAAAACTTTTCAAAGAAGTTGAAAAATATCATGAAAATAACTGGGCGCAGCGATGTTATAAAAAAGATAGAGAATTGGATATCCGCGAGGCGCGTGGCAAAATAATCGATAGTTTTCCCATGCCGGTGGGCGAGCAGTTAAGGCAAATATTTGAAGGTGGAAGCAAAATCGGTGTGGAAAGGCTGGGCCAATTGGTCATTGCCTATAACACGATTGTTGAATTTCTCTGTTTCATCCTGTTATCCCAATTATGGGATGTCAAATATAAGAACCCGGGGATAGCTATCCCCAAAAACCAACTATTAGAACTGATCAGTTTTTTCACCTTAAATGCCGGTAATTATAAAACATTCAACTATGTAAAGCTGATCGAAACCATTGCCGGGATTTTTAAGGAAAACCAGGTTAAATGTTTCATCGAAGAGTTGAACACTTCGGGGAAGTGCATCCCGGATGAAGACGGCGAATTTTACAAAGCCCACCTGTTTATGGAGGAGATGAAAGCGGAACTCTTTGAAAACAAGGTGGCAGCGGAGGAAATCGGCAGCTTTTGTGTCCAGGCGGAAGAGCACCTTGGTACGATTCTCGCGAAACTGACTTTTCTTGTCAAATATAAGCTCGCTACGATAAAAAGCATAGAAGTTATCAGGCGTAAACAAAAAAAAACAAAATACCGCCACCGCACCGTTATGCTGGATAAGGTTACTTTAGGAACTTTGGACGAGGTAAGCACCTTTGATTCTTTTACGGATAACAAATCCGTTATTCTACTGAAATATGCCGGCGATGTAAAAGAGTACCTGGGTCTCTCTCCTTTTGTGATCGATGAAAACGCACTCTCGGAAGTTCCGGGATCAAAGCTCTTTTTTTATAGTTACCCGGACATTCGGGATGGGGAAGGTTTTTATCATTACCAGCTTGTCGGTAACGATATGGAGAGATTAATCGTATCTGGTGAAAAATTCCCGGAAGTTAAAGAACAGCATGAAGATTTTAAAAATGATGTGTTTAAATAAGGGAGAACAGGAGCGCTTGTGTATAAGATAGGTAAAAAAAATGGATTCACCATTTAAATTTTTAAACGCTTACGAAAAAAAAGATAAGGACATTTTTTTCGGCAGAGACAAGGAGATCAAATTATTATACGACACTACCTTTAAAGCGAATCTTATCCTGGTTTACGGGCAATCGGGGACCGGGAAAACGAGTCTTATTCAATGCGGCCTGGCCAACCACTTCCGGAAAACCGACTGGTTTGAAATATTCATCAGGAGACAAAGCAATATTAACACGTCTTTGCAAAGAGAAATAAAAAAAAAGGCAGCCACCCCGATTGAAGAGGGAGCGACTATTGTAGAATCCCTTAAATCGCTTTACCTCGACTTTCTCAGGCCGGTTTACCTGATTTTCGACCAGTTTGAAGAACTCATCACCCTGGGTTCCAAAAGCGAACAGCAGGCATTTTTTAATACGGTCGCTGAGGTATTAAAGTCCGGAGTTTCATGCAAAATACTCATCGTCATGCGGGAAGAGTATATTGCCTACCTTTACGATTTCGAACAAATTGTGCCACAACTTTTCGACAACCGCATCCGCATCGAGCCGATGCATACAGCCAATGTAGATGAGGTGATTCGCGGTTCTTGTAAGAAATTTGAAATCGAAATTGTCAATCCCGATGAAACCGTGCAAGAAATCATCGAAAACAACAAAAACACAAAAGGGGAAATTCAACTGCCCTTTTTGCAGGTCTATTTAGACCGCCTGTACCGGTATGCAGCCTGGGAATCCGGGGAGGGAAAACCGGTAAAATTCACATTGGATTTAGTCAAAAAGATCGGCAAAATGAGCGATGTGATGACCTCATTTTTATATGAGCAGACCGGGCAAATAACGAAAAATCTAAGAGAAAGATATCGCGGTTCGTCCCCTGAAGCGGTGTGGCAGATACTCAACGAATTAGTTACCATCGAGGGCACCAACATACCGATGCAGAAAGAGTCGCTGATATCGAAGTTATCTTTACCGAAAAATGTCTTAAATTTTTGCCTTACCGAGTTAGAAAAGGCGCGCATCCTGCATACAACGGAAAAAGACACCTTCGAGATTGCCCATGACACCCTGGCCCGGAGAATCGGTGAAAGGAGAAGCTTCGATGAAAAGGCGGTGTTAAGAGCGGTAAAAATCGTGAAAGAACGGTTTGCGGCATACAAAGACAC
>JAGLQA010000558.1 GCA_023137075.1 Candidatus Aminicenantota bacterium | reverse complement strand
AAATTAGATGAAAAAGAAAAAAAGTTTTTAAAAAAGAGTAAAGAAAAGGTTTCAATACAAAAATCTTACATCGCCTTTGGAGTAGCCGCCGTTGTTTTGATTATTCTGACTGCTCTTACAGCGGTTCTCCAGTTGTCGAGAGCAAATAAAAATAATAACAAAGCGAAAGCCAACCAGTTCGCCATAATGGCAAGGATAGCAGGGGAAACAAATCCCACCATTGCCTTGCGTATAGCCGAAAAGGCTTACCGGTTGGATAAAAACGAAACGGTAACCGAAACCATTCACAGAATTTACCGGGAAGATATTTTTTATAAAATCATCCCGGGGCATAATAAAAATCATCCGGAAGACGAAAAACACGAGGAATATATTACAACTATCGCTTTTTCTTCTGATGGGGCATATATCCTGACCGGTTCCGAAGATAATACGGCCTGTTTATCGGACTCTCAAAAAATGAGTAGGCAAATACTTAAAGGGCATAGTTCGACTATTTTAACTGCTGTCTTTTCACATGATAATAAATATATTCTCACCGGTTCCAGGGATGAGACCGCCCGGTTATGGGATTTGCAGGGAAACTCCATTGCCATTTTCAAAGGACATAAGGACGAAGTTAAGGTTGTCACATTTTCCCCGGATGAAAAATATATACTTACCGGTTCCGGGGATGGAACCGCCCGGTTATGGAACTTAGAAGGGGGGAAGATACAGGTTTTTTTAGGACATAAACAAGGCGTCTTATCCGCTGCTTTTTCACCTGACGGGAAATATATACTCACCGGTTCCGAAGATAACACCGCCTTGCTTTGGGGTTTTGACGGGATCCCGGTAAGGGCCTTCGAAAGGCATACCGGGGGGATTAAAGTCGTTGCTTTTTCGCCTGGTGGTAAATATATACTCACCGGCTCCGAAGATAACACCGCCCGGTTATGGGATTTCCGGAAGGGAGGATATAAGGTTCTGAGTGGGCATAATAATCACGTAAATACTGCGAAATTTTCACCTGATGGAGAATATATACTTACCGGTTCGGCTGATAACACAGCGCGTTTGTGGAATTTACAGGGTAAGGAGATTAATATTCTCAAAGGGCATGAAGATGAGGTATGGGCCGTGGATTTTTCTACCAACGGCAAATATGCATTAACCGGCTCCGCGGATATGACTGTTCGAAAATGGGATTTAAATAAAAAAGGGGCACAATATTTCCGGGGGCATGAAGATTGGATCTATTCGGCGGCCTTTTCCCCGGATGGCAAAAAGATACTTACCGGATCGAAGGATGGGACTGCCCGGTTATGGGATTTAGAAGGAAAAGAAATACAAGTATTCAGGGGGCACAATGAACGCATAACTTCTGTTGCCTTTTCTCCCGACGGTCAAAAAATACTCACCGGTTCTTTTGATAAAACAGCCCGTTTATGGAACTTATCGGGAAAACCGGAATGGATTTACCCGATCCACGAAAAAGCTATATGGTCCGTTGCCTTTTCCCCGGATGGCAGGTATGCTCTTACCGGGTCCAGCGATGGCACTGCCCACTTATGGGTAGTTTTTGGGAAAAGAAAGCTGGTCCTTGGGGGGCATAATGATAAAGTGTTTGCGGTTGCCTTTTCGCCTGACGGGAAATATATGCTGACCGGCTCCCGTGATTCAACAGCGCGTTTATATGATGCTATGGGTAACCATTCAGTAACTCTCAGAGGACACATACGGCCTGTTAGGGCCGTCACTTTTTCACCCGACAGCAAATATATACTCACTGGTTCCAGGGATAATACCGCTAAATTATGGAACCTGGACGGCAAGCTGCTGCAAGACATAAAAGGGCATAAACATTGGGTCTATTCCGCTGCTTTTTCACCTGACGGCAAATATATATTAACCGGGTCGAAGGATCATACCACCCGTCTATGGAATCTAAAGGGTAAAATAGTACAGACTTTCAGGGGACATTACGGTCCGGTCCGGTCCGTCGCATTCTCGCCTGGCGGTAAATTTATTCTCACCGGCTCAGAAGATAAAACCGCCCGGTTATGGAAGATTGGCTCAACAATAGGGCTCGATTATTTCTTGAAAAATGGACTTTGTGAAAAGTTAAGCGACACGAAGAAGCGGGAATACGGGATCCACGAGGAGTAGCAATATTCTTCTGTCCCCGGCGGTTATTTCCAGCACTCTTCCTCCGGCATTATTATTCGGATACAACCACTCCCTATTTTTCATAAAAGGAAATCAGAAAATCTCTCAGGAAGAGGGTGCCTTTCAGTTCCGCCTTGCCCGCCTGCTGCAGGATAAAGGCAAAGGCATATCGCGGCCGGTCAGCAGGGAAAAACCCGGTCAAAATAGCATCATATCCTTTCCTTCTATTTCCCGCTGTCCCGGTTTTTACCGCGGTTTTTACGAAATTAACGCGCGCGCGCCTGCCGGTTCCCCGGGGCGATTCAACAACTTCTTTCATTGCCTCTTTCACTTTAAAGAATACCCGGTTGTGATCTTTGAATGAGTGGATAATCTCTCCTCTGTGCGTGTAGAAACCGAGATTCAGCATGTTTTTTATGCTGTGAATCAAATAGGGAGAATAAATCGAACCGTTATGGGCAATAAATCCCGATATCAAAGCGGAATGAAAAGTCGTGGTGGTAACCAGCGCTTCCTTGCTATTTCTTTTTTCATTATTATTGGACAGTCCCACAGAGAGTTTTGCCAACCGGTAATCGCTGGGAAAATTACGATTATATCTCCCCGTTTTAAAGTTCATGAATAAATCTTTTATTCCCCCGGAGTTAAAATAAAAATTTCCCAGAACTTCGGATAGGTTTTTAAACCCAACGTTCAATCCCATTCGGGCAAAGGCGATGTTGCAGGAAACAGCAAGCGCTTCGTTGTAGGAAGAAACCTTGCCGTGGGTGAGCCAATCATAAAAAATTTTATTGTCTACCGGGAGTTTCCCCCGGCATTGAAGGGGAAAAAGCTCCGCACCGTTGTGTTTTAAATGTGTAAAAAGGGTAAGCACTTTTATGATTGAGGCAGGCTCGTATTCTCTAAAAAAAACCGCGTTCTCAGGTTTTCTGTTTAAAGGTTTGGAATAGGCCGCAATAATACTGCTGTCATCTAAGTTTAATAGTATAAAAGAACCGGAATAATCCCGGAACAGGCGGTGAATTTTCTCCTGGATAGGTTTAGCGATGGTCAGCTTATAAAATTTCAAACTATTTTCTATGTCTGCTTCAAAGGGGCTGAAATCGAATCCCGGTATCATCGGAATAATCTTTTTTTCATCGATATCGTAATAGGCTAAGGGGCTGTCGTTTACATCGAAAAGGGTTTTGATTTTTCCCGATTCCAATTCCTTGTGGATCTCATTAACGATGTTCAGCATCTTCACTTTTTCAATCTTTTCTGCCGCGGGCAAATGTTTGATCAGTTCCCGTGATTGTTCGCTGTTAAAAAATGCCGTTTCCACCAAAATTTTGTAAAACCGCGCGTCTTCTCCTTTTTTTAACAGGTAGTTTGTATAAACCTCCAGTTCCCTGTACCGGGCATTATCCAAAAAATAATCCAAAAAATCTTTGCTTGTGACGGATGTACTTCTGCCCTGTAATTTTTCCAAAATCCTTTCCCCATGTGAAATCTCTTTGTTAAAAAGATAAGCCAGGGCTTTTAACTCTTTTTTGCTGTCCGGATAAAAAAACGAACTCTCAATTTTTTTTAACAGTGCGGCGGCCTGGCCCGGTCTGTTTTGCAGCAGCAGGGCCTGTAAATTCTTGATTCGTTTATATTCATGGATACTCTTAACGACAAAAATCAACGAAATAATGAAGAACAAAATTAAAACTATTTTCAGCCGCCTGATACGCACTCTCTTTCGTTTCGCTTTGAAAGAGAAAGATATATCTTTGTAATCGATAACCATTTTAGCTTACAACTCCGGGGGGGGGAATAATCTTTTTTCAACGATTTCGGCAAAGAAATGCAAAATAAAAAGATGCATCTCCTGGATTATCGGCGTGTCGCTGCTGTTAACCGATATTATGGAATCTATCCCCAACTCTTCCGCAGCTTTGCCGTTTTCCCCGCACAGCATTATGGTCTTCAGTTTCAAATCCCGCGAGACCTTCAATGCTTCCAGGACATTTTCCGATTTGCCGCTGGTGGAAATCCCGACGGCAGCATCGCCCTCCGCCCCGATTGCCTCTACCTGCCTGGAAAAAATATACCTAAAATCGCTGTCGTTGGCAATCGAGGTTATATTAGCCGTATTATCCGTCAAGGCGATGGCCGGCAGACCGGCCCTTTCGAAGTAGAACTTATTCACCAATTCCGCCGCGAAATGCGAGGCCTGGGTTGAAGAACCGCCATTCCCGAATATAAGGACCTTCTTCCCGGTCTTTAGGCAGGCTTCGATTAAAGCGGCGGCCTTAAGGATATGTTTGTCCTTTTTTAGATTGTTAAACTGTTTAATCCGTAAATCGATTTTTTCTATTATTTTCTCTTGCATTTTATTCTCAAAAAATCATACCTGCTAAAATAATACGATTCATACTTTTTTCTAAAACCTCAACTAAATAAATATAAAATTTTTTTTATTTTGTCAAGAAATAATTTGACTTTTCAAGCCAACTTTGATAAAAGTTAAGCTAAAAACGTTTCATGTCCTTAATTAAGTCAAAATTTTTTAAAGGAGATAAATAAATGTCGTTAATCAAAGATTTAGTCGAAAAAGTAAAAGCAAAAAATCCGGCTGAAGTAGAATTCCACCAGGCAGTTGAGGAGGTAATGGAATCCTTAGAACCGACTGTCGAAAGACATCCGGAGTTTGTGAAAGCAAATATTTACGAAAGAATCGTAGAACCCGACCGGTCCATTCTTTTCCGGGTTCCCTGGGTAGATGACAAAGGCAATGTGCACGTGCAAAAAGGGTTCAGAGTAGAGTACAACATGGCAATCGGCCCCTATAAAGGCGGTTTGCGGTTTCACCCTTCGGTCAACCTCGGAATCATTAAATTCCTCGGTTTTGAACAAGTTTTTAAAAATTCCCTGACAACCCTGCCCATGGGCGGAGGAAAGGGTGGGTCCGATTTCGACCCCAAAGGAAAATCCGATAATGAAGTAATGCGCTTCTGCCAGGCCTTTATGAGGGAGTTATTCCGCCATATCGGCCCCAACACCGACGTGCCTGCCGGTGATATCGGCGTAGGCGGAAGGGAGATCGGTTATCTCTTCGGTTATTACAAAAAAATCCGGAATGAACACACCGGTGTCCTGACCGGGAAAGGCCTTGAATATGGCGGAAGTTTAATCAGGCCCGAAGCCACCGGTTACGGGGCCGTTTATTTTGCGGCCGAAATGCTCAATGTCAAAGGAGAATCCCTTGAGGGTAAAACAGCGTTGGTTTCCGGTTCCGGTAATGTGGCCCAGTTTACCTGTGAAAAATTAATCGATCTCGGCGCCAAACCAATGACCCTTTCCGACTCCAGCGGTTACATCTACGATGAGGCCGGGATCGATCGTGAAAAACTGGATTTTGCCATGGATCTGAAGAATGTCCGCCGCGGCCGTATTAAAGAATACGCGGAGAAATACAGCGGTGCTGTTTACACACCGGTTGACCCGTCATTAGACTATAACCCGCTGTGGAATCACAAGGCCGATACCGCCTTCCCCAGTGCCACCCAGAATGAGATCAACGAAAAAGATGCCCGGAACCTGGTAAACAATGGCGTTAAAGTCGTTTCCGAAGGCGCAAACATGCCCACCACCCCGGAAGGTATTAATGTGTTCTTAGACAAAAAGATTCTTTACGGTCCCGGTAAAGCCGCCAATGCCGGTGGTGTTGCCGTGTCCGGCCTGGAAATGAGTCAGAACAGCCTGAGGCTGAGCTGGTCCAGGGAAGAAGTGGATCAGAAACTTCAGGGAATCATGAAAGCCATCCACAAGGCCGCTTATGAAACCTCGAAAGCCTACGGAGATGCCGGAAATTATCCCTTAGGCGCGAATATTGCCGGTTTCGTGAAGGTAGCAAAAGCCATGTTAGCCGGCGGAGTTGTGTAGAATAAAAATAGCTTAATCCACATGATTATAAACGGGGGAGCCTTCCGGGCTCCCCCCATCCTTTGAGGATCACTGCGCCTGAGCAGGATTTGCCGGGCAGTGTTTTTTCATGATATAATGGGGGATGACAAAAAAGAACGCCGCCACTACCAAAAAATTCCGGGGCCTGCGTGCAGCCGTCGTTGTGGTTATCATTATTTTGACAGCCGGCGCCATTTATATCCGGGGGGTGAAACATTTTCATAAAGAGGAACTCGATAAAGTAAAGGCGGAGTACCAAACTTTCGATCAAAGGGTATCGCGGATTGAAGAGACCAAAAGGCAGCGAATCGAATTCTACAAAAACAGGTTACTGATCGATTTCCCCTTTAAATATTCCTTTACAAGTTCTGATTTTATCCGGAGAATCGGTTTAACCCGTTCAGGTGGTATCGAATTGTCTAAAATCGAAATAAAACCTAATGGCCACAGTGTTCACTTTTCGATTGCCGGTAATATTGAAAAGGGGAATAAAATAGTCATGGAATCAAGATTCTTCCGTTTCAAACGTGCAGTCGAGGCTTTCGATGATGTTATCCTGATAACCGGTCAAAAGAAACCGGAAGATACGTCTGAAAAAGGATTGAATTTTACCCTGGAAGGGGAGATCGAATTGTTATGAGAAAACGAAACGTCATGATCCGCATTACCGCTATCCTATCTGTCTTGCTTTTGATTTTCTTATACCTAATATTATACTTTTTCCCGGCCGTAAAAGATATTAACCGGCTGAAGCGGGAAGTAAAGAATACCCGGTTGAAAATAGAAGAATTCGTGGAAATCGAAAGGCGGTTTTCCTTTCCCGACAAAAAAGAGAGGAAATATTTCGCGAAGGCGGAGAGAGAATTCGAGAGAAAGGTTCCCAGGGTAAGAGGGAAAGGTGAGTTGGCCCGCTTAATTCGCAGTATTTCCGGTTATTTTTCCGGTCTTGCAGAGAAAGAGGGCGTCGCAAATCTATCACTAAAATCCGAACTCGACGAACCGGCCGTTAACGTGCGGGACAACCTGAAATATCGCCGCATGTATATGAGTTTCTCCGGGGATTTAAAAAAGGGGCTTAACTTTATCAATCATATTCCCCGGTGCGATTCTTACCTAACTGCCGACAGGATTACGTTGTCTACCCGCGAAGATTCCCTGCTTTTTTCTACGGTCGTTAAAATATACTATTTCGCGGGACCGGCAGCGGGCAGCAAACATGGAAGGGAATACGAAGCCGGTTTAGAGATCGATTTTGATTCGGAAGTTCTTTTAGAACGAGTATACCACAATATCTCGGAAGGGTTTCCGAAAACGGAATTACCCCCGGAATTCGGCACTTTCGGAAAGAATAAATAGACACCGCTCAGGTTCGATTCCATCTCCTGCGGTTACGTTCCAATCTTCCATTTCTTATTAAGGGCTTAATGGCCCACAAATTTTCACGAATTTACAAATAAAAACACTCAAGATTACTGAGGGCTATTTTTATAACACAGAGATAACAAATTACCTGTCCCCATGCTGCGGCGTATAGTTTCCCAAAAGATGAGTGCTGAAATAAATTAAGGGTTCGGAATTTCAAAATTCTCATTCACCCATTTTTTTACTTCTTTGAAGGGGTATTCCTCGAATAAACCGAAATTGGACAACTGCTTTACTTTGTGTCTTGATAGAAGAGGTGTCGAGATACCGCAGAGAAATTTTGTGGTTTTTGTGGGATTTAGTTGATCGCCCATCAATTCAACAATCTCCCGGACAGTCACTTTGTAAGGATAAGATGAAAGGGGCTCTTTCTTTTGCGCCGGGGGTATGATTACTTTCCCGGATTTACAAACGGAACAATGCCCGCAATTTCTTATCCCTGTCTCTCCAAAGTAGTTTGATAACCCAACACTGAGGCAAGAATCGCTTTCAAAGAATTTTAGCATCTTATGAATCCGGTTTATTTCGGTTTTTTCTTTTTTCTTGAACATACCGGTCAGTGTCGCCGAGAGTGTCTCAATATCAAAATTCCTGTTTATTATTTCATAAACATCTATACCCTGCTGAGAACGCAATTCGATCCATTTGTTATCGTCAAAATACTCAAGCGCCTTAATCACTCGTTCTCTTGGAGAACCGGAATCATCAACAACAGCAGTGATGTTAACGGTTGTCCATATTTTTTTTGTTATTGAGTGCCTGAAAATAACCCGGGCAAATTGGGTTATTTCCCCTTTAAATTCTTTTAATTTGTTGAGTATATCCTCTTTTTCGATAATAAGCTTAAATGAATACTCCCTAAAGTAAGTATATTTCGGTTTTATTATGCCCTTCAGTTCAAGGTAAACCAGCAGGGTCTTTAAAGGAAGAACCCGGATATCTATATCTGCTGCAAATGAGTACAGTTTTATCTCCCACAAACTTTCCGGGTTGGCCAGGATGGTTTCCAATACTTTCTTAATCCCACCTTCATCGGGTGTATCTCCGTAGATGAAATTTTCCAGGATGCAAATATTATCCCTGTCAGCCAGCACTTCACACCGGGAATCTTTACCGTCTCTTCCGGCCCTGCCGATTTCCTGGCTGTAACTCTCTAAGGATTTGGGTAGATTGTAATGAATAACTTCGCGGATATCCTCTTTGTCGATACCCATACCAAAAGCAATCGTGGCTGCAATAACAGGTATTTCCCCTCTCATGAACCTGTTTTGAATATCCTCCCTCTCCTCATTTTTTTTGCCGGCGTGATAAGGAAGTGCATAGATTCCATTTGCTTGCAGCATCTCCGCCACCATTTCGGCAGTTTTTTGCAGGGTAACGTAGACAATTACGCTCTGCTGCGGATTCTTCGACAGGATGTTCAATAAATGCCGATCTTTGCTGTCATTGGCGCAGGCTGTTACATGCAAATGCAGATTTTCCCGGTAAAAGCCCCTTATCACAACATTTTGTTCGGGAATATCGAAACTGCGGCACATATCTTTAATAACCTGCTCTGTGGCTGTGGCTGTTAAAAGAAGAGCCTGTTTTATGCGGTAACTTTTTTGAAACGAAGGAATCTTTAAATAATCGGGACGAAAATTATGTCCCCATTCGGAAATACAGTGGGCTTCGTCAACCACCAGCAGTGCTATTCTCATATCTTTAAGATGTATCCTGAATCTCTCATTTCTAAATCTTTCCACAGATATCATCAATATTTTCAATTTTCCTTGTTTTGCCTCTTCTATCACCCTGTTTTGTTCTGTTTTTTCCAGGGTGGAATCGAGTTTGGCAGCGGGGATTTTTTTCTCATTTAGAAAATCTATTTGATCTTTCATCAGGGAGAGCAGCGGAGAGACCACCAGGGTCATTTGGTCTAAGATCAGTGCCGATAGTTGATAGCACAGCGATTTCCCTCCCCCGGTAGGAAAAATAGCGGCAGTCGATTGTCCGTTCACCAGGAAGTTTATCACTTCTTCCTGTCCCGGCATGAACCGGTTAAACCCAAAATACTTAAAGAGATATTCTTTTATCATTATTGCCTCGATTGATTTGTAAATTTTAGTAATATGAAGTTAGTAATAAATATGCAGTACCTCCCCTGGTTTGTCAAGTTTTATTGTATTTTGCCAGCAATTCTAATTTTAGAACCGCACAGATTGTTACTCCCTTTAATTCCCCTGTAAAATTGGAAGTGGTATTTTTGATTTTCCCACACATAAAGCGGGCGTGGGGCATAACCAATTGTTTTTTAGTCTTAAATTTGGATACTTTTCTGTTGTTGTATTAGTTTAAACGAAATTAATGAATATTATTTCGGTTATATCCTTCATTTTCAACGCATTCAAAAAAAAGCATTAGCTCGCCCCAACTGCCAAAACATATATATCGAGTCAGCGCT
>JAGLQA010000557.1 GCA_023137075.1 Candidatus Aminicenantota bacterium | reverse complement strand
GAGTTTAGAAAAAGCTAAAGGGGGCAACATTCCAACATGCGGGCGGCGATCTCTTTAAATATCTTCGCGGCCACCATGGCCGTGATTCCGGAAGGGTCCCGACGCGGGTTGTATTCCACGATATCGGCGCCGATGATTCGCGGGGCAGAGAGTTCCTGTATTACCCGCAGCGCCTGGCGGACCGTCAGGCCGCCGGGTTCGGGATGGGACAACCCGGGCGCAAAAGCCGGGTCTAAAGCATCTAAATCGAAAGATATATAGAGCGGCATGGTAAAGAGCAGGGGGTTCAGGTTGGATAAGCGCCTCATCTCGATCATCTCGACCGCAAACCGTTCCGCCTGCCGGCGCTGGTGAGCGTTCCTGGTGCGGATTCCCACCTGGACCAGCCGGTTGACCTGTCCGCTTTCCATGACCCTGGCAAAGAGGCAAGCGTGGGAGAAGGGATTGTTTTCGAATGAGTCATAGAGGTCCGGATGGGCATCAAATTGCAGGATATCTATCTTCTCGTATCGCTGCAGCATGGCTCTGATAACCGGGAGTGAGACCGCATGATCCCCGCCGAAAGAGATAGGCGGCAGGTGATTGTCTACCAATCGCAATACGGCTTTTTCTATTGTGGGAAAATCTTCATCGCCCGCGATATTTTTTAACTGCAGATCACCGGCATCGAAAAAAATTTCTTCTCCACCTAAGTCTATCCCCGACTCGCTCCATTTGTTGGAAGAATAGCAGTGAAAAGCTTCCCGTATAAGCGGCGGGGCCGCGGACGTGCCCTTCAGGTAGGATGAATTGGCGTCATGGGGAATTCCCAACAACGCCAATTTATATTTCCCGGCAACTTTTTCCAGATTTTTTATTTGTTCGTTCATATCGCTACCTCTCCTCCCGGCAGTGAAGCGTAGCTTCTACTCTTTACCGCTTTTCATAAAGATAGGGTGACAGTCCCAAAAAAACCGCCATCATCAAACATATTTCATATTTTTCATGCGCTCATTTTAGATGATATATGATGCGGTGTCAACAAATCAAATTTACAGTTTTTTCGTTTTTTTATTGAAATAGCTGCCTGTTTCTCCAAGAATGTTTGGGCTGATTTCTAAGTAAATAACGATTCTATTATTATGCCATTACATGGCGGTAATGAGCACTTACAGTGCGGTGTTGAGATACATATTCGACATACTTCTCCCTCACCGTTAGGTGGGGGTCCATTTTTCGAGCAGTGCCTTGGAAAACGAGTATTCTATCGCTTATATGCCGGGTTTACAATCAAAACCGTCACCTTTACAAATCCAACTGCTATCCGATTCCAGCACCCAGGTACCCCTCCCACCGAAAGCTTCGATCTCAACCGACATAAAGTTGGAAAAAGAAAATACGATTCCCAATAAAATCACCGCTATTATAAAGAATTTAAAACATTTTTTCATCACCAACAACCTCCTTTCTCAACCGGCCACTTTTTTTCGCTTATAGAGAATATAATTCCCTATATATGATTTCTTAAATTTTTTTTAAGCGACTCTATACCAATGGTCACTTATTAGAAATCTCATATTTCAGGACAGAATAATTATTTTTTCCCGATTTACTGATAGAATAGAGGGTATTACATTTTCTGTCAAAAAACATCGGCGTACCCGGTTGGCCGGGAATAGGTGAATTAGCAACACTATCGCCTCTCAAGTTGTATACTTGCAGCCGAAACCTTGATCTTTGATTAACCGGCCCTTCATAAACCACATAAACATACTTAGAATTTGTAAATACATGCCTGACAAAAAACATTTTGTCCTTTTCACGACGAATGATTTCCGGATCTTTGGCCTTATAACCCTCGAGTAAAGCTGAAAAATTTGGTGAGGTAGAAGGCCTTTTGTAAGGAGAATGTTTTCTCACTGCTCTCTCAAAAGGCACTTCTCTGCCTGATTTTACATCCATCTTAATGATTTTCAGGTCACCTTCCCAGGCAAAGTAAGCAAAATCGTCCTGTACGGCAAACCAGCCGCTTATACCCAGCATCCTGATACCAACGCCATTCATATATTTCTCGTTATACTCAGCCGGGGAATCCAATCCATATTTCCGGTAAGAGGGCAGTAAAAAAGTCGTCTGACCGCTTTCTAAATCGATGGAATAAAGGTCATAGCCATTATTTCTTGAGTCAAGAGTAAATCCGGAGATGAACAATTCATTACCGATTAGTTGAATACCGTCCGCCAGGTAGGGGCAGTCGATAGTCCACATATGAAAAAAATTCACTTTACCCAGCCTATCGTACAGCAATATTTCTCTCTTTACATAGTCGATTACCCCGAATCTACTTTCAAGTGGATTGTAAAAGCAATAGGTTGGATATTGGAGCTTCTCGCTGCCGGGTTTTCCCACAACTATTTTTCCTACTAACCTGAGAGTGAGGGTTTTCTCATCCTTAGAATAGATTTTCACATCCCCTGCGTGTTGATCGGTAACCAGGAACAACCCGTCTTCAGTAAGGCAGACATCCCTGGGGAACAAAAGCCGATCCTGTTTTGGTGCAAATTCTAACTCTTCAAGTAACTTGATTTCGCCCGATAAGGTTCTCGGGCTAACAAAGATAAAAAGCGTGATAAAGAACAGCGCGATGGCCTGTATCGCTCGTTTCATGGTTTCCTCCCGAATGGATAACGTTTCCTGTGACTCGGTATCCTTCTTTAGATATAATTTCGTTAGGGTTATTTGTTTTCGATATTACATGTCTTAGTAACCCACCTAGGACATCATTGCATACATACTCAATGTTTTCCATTAATCTACCTCCCTTTTTTTATTCTCACGAAAAGATTCCCCTTCTCCTGATAACAGAAAAACGTTATAAATAAATCTCTAACTCTACCTTTCATTCAAGCCTCAAAATCAACCTCTTACTAGCTTTTTTAAACTTCCCAATCCTGGGGTAAAATTCCACCACCAATAGCTTAACAAAATTTTATACCACAGGAAAAAATAAATGTCAAGTTTTTTTTGAAGAAAAAAAATTATCTTAACGCATGTCATTCAGGTCCTCACAGCTTAATCGATTCCAAGTTTTTCTTTTTCTTCCGGGGAAAGTTTCGGAATTCCGGCTTTTTTTAACCAGCGGTAGATGGCGTTCGGGGTCAACCAGAGTTTAGCCGTACCACTGCTTGACATACTCAGTACCTGGCTGCCGTCGTTTGAGAAAACCACTGACAATACAGCCCCTTCATGCTTTAAGGAAAATAGAAGTTTCCCTTCCATATTCCACAGAATGGCGTTACCATCCTTAGAACCGGTGGTGACCAGCTGGGCATCCGGAGAAAATGCGGCACAAAGGACCGGGCTATCATACTTTAAATCCAGTAATATACGTCCCTTGCTGTCCCAGACTTTAACGGCATTATCCTGGCCGACGGTTAGGATGCGGGAACCATCCATGGCGAACTGAGCTGAGAATACAGCACCCTGGTGCCTTAATACTGTTATCTCTTTGCCCCCCGTGGTCCACAAACGCGCCGTATTATCTGCCGAGGCAGTTAAAATTCTTCGACCGTTGGGCGAAAACTCCATAGAGGCTATCGGCTGTTGATGCCCGGTCAGGTTGGCTATGATATTTCCGGACAGATCCCATAAAATCAACGTGTTATCGGCTAAAGCAGCGAGAATCCGGCTGCCGGCCGGAGAAAAAATAGCTAAAGACACCGCTGCCCCGGCGGTCAACCTCCTGATTAATTTACCTTTAAAGGAATTCTCTATTATAGACCACAACCCGGCAGTGCCATCGGAGACTTCAAGTACTTGACAGCCACTGGGTGAAAGTTCCGCAGACATGATCCGGCTGTTTTTCCTCTTTAAATTCAATAATAACTCGACTTTTGCATCCTGCACTTTAACTGTCCCTTCGGCACCGGCAAAGGTAAGAATGCGGCTGCCGTCCGTGGTGAAGCTTGCAGAGGATATAGGGATGCGATGTTTCTTCAAATCTACCAGTACATTGCCTTCAATATCCTGCAACCGGATACTCATATCACTCGCGGCGGTAAGAATTTGGTTACCATGCGGGGTAAATTGGGCTATCTTTATATCTCCTGCCGGTTCTTGCAAGTTTACCAGGATGCGTTCATCTAAGTCCCATACCCTGGCGATGCCGTTATCTGCGCCTGTGAGTAACCGGGAACTATCCTGAGAAAAGGTGGCACATCTTATCCGTTCTTCTTTATCACTTAGGTATACCAGGAGCCTTCCCTTGTTATCCCATATTCCAACCTGGCCATCCTTAGAAATGGCAATTATTTTTTGTTCATCAGGGGAAAAGGATGCTGATATCAGCGGACTGCCATGTTTGATCATCATCAGTAGTTTGCCATCAACCAGGTTCCATATCCTGGCACGGCCATCCCGCGAAGCAGTGAGTATTTGCTTACCATTCCCGGAAAACACGGCAGAGTTGACCGCATCATCGTGCTTAAATTCTTTTTGGAGGTTGCCGTCAATTCCCCACAACCTGGCCCTTTTATCCCAGGATGCAGTCAGGACGAAGCGGCCGTCCGGGGAGAAGATAGCGGAAGATACCGAATCTTCATGTGCGAAGGTTATCAATTCCTTTTCCTCGTTATTCCATAACTTAGCGGTTTTATCCCAGGAGGAGGTGAGAATCATTTTATCGTCTGGCGAGAAGAGGGCGGAGGATATGGAACTATCATGTTTTATATTTACCGGTTGGGAATTGCCCCGTATATCCCAGAGCTTTACCATACCGTTTCGAGTAGCGATGAGAAATTGTTTACTGTCGTGTGACAAAGTGACTCTATTGACAATTCCCTCATGTATTAATTCTTTTTGAAGATTGCCGTTGGAATGCCATATCCTGGCGGTTTTATCCCAGGAACCGGTTACAATATAGGTTCCGTCAGGCGAGTATGCAGCGGACATAATCCTGCCGGTATGCCCTTTTAACTCGGCCAGAAGCTTACCTTTTAAATCCCAGATCCTGGCAATTTTATCCTCGCCAGCGGTGAGAATCTTATCACCGCCCGGTGAAAATAGGGCACTGTAAATGGGCCCCTTTTGCCGGGGGGTGGTGAGAGAATAAAAAGGTTTCTCTATGGAAGAGTAGGCAATCTCACCTAAAGCCTGGATGGTTCTTAGCGGTGGTTGGGGCAGTCCCCTTTTGTAGGCGGCTTCGGCAATGCGAAGGGATTTAGTATTGTCGATAGAGGATTCCAATAAAGCCTCGGCAGTCAACCGGTTAACCAGGGCGTTTTTGTATTGTTTCCGGGTGTAAAGAGCGAATATAAGTGATATAATAATTCCAAATATAACAAATGCTAAGGTTATTCGGTAAAAGAAACGTTTTATTTTCTTTTTTACTATTCGATTCCTATAGCGTTTATCTCTTCTGGCTCTTATGATGAGAGCCAGTACATCATGAACAACCTCGATATAATTCCTGGTACCAATAGGTGATTTGCGTAGAATTCGTTTCTCCACTAGTTGCAGTAGAGGCTGTTCTAAGGGTATGCCCGGAGACAGGAGGGCAAGTGTTCTATTCCCGCCCTGATCTACCAGTTTGTCTTCGATGAATCGATTCACTTTTTCCGGGAATTCTTTTATGGCAGATTCATATAAATCGCTTAAAATCCTTTCCCGATCTTTTTTGGCGAAAGATTTTACTCCCTCATATGCGATCTTAAAACAAATAACACTCAATAGCCACGGATCCACCACCAGCCGTTCTTCCTCGATTTTGCGGCCTTTATTCTTGTTCCCGGCAACAAACATCTCCAGGATTTGTCCGGTAACCTTTTTACTCCGAATGCCCCCCGGCATATTGATTATTTCCCTGGCCTGTATACCGTTCAAGTGGGTAACCCGGAACAAGGTTTGATCGATTGAGTGGATGCGAGATTTTAAGTTGAGCAGGTGGGGCAGGTAATCCTCCCTCAGGCTGATTATCACCCGGATATCCGGGCGGGCCTGGGAGAATAAAAGTTTTTTTATTTTTGATGCTTCCCCCTTAGAATCTTCATGTCTGCCCCTGAGATGATATGGAATTTGATCTTCAACCAGCCAATAGAGTTCGTTAATTAGATTGTCATTATCTTTACCTTCTATCTGCCCACCTTTTGCAAAAAGCTCTTCAAATTGATCAAAGACTAAAACCGGAGTGATTGTTTTAGTCTCACGTTTTTCCTTTTCTTCCAGGGAAACGAAATGATTGACACGCCGGAAGTACTCCCATAAGGTTTCGTCTGCTGTTAGGGGGGAAGCCGGTTTGTCATCCGCCTGGGAGTTTATTTTTATACTTCGATTTTGTAATTCATCTAAGATGGTTTTATGCACCTGGAGGAGCAGCGGCAGCGCTTCCGGGGAATAATTTAAACGTACACGAATAGGAAAAAAGTTTTCATCTCCAAGTGCAGGGAATAACCCAGCATTCAACAGCGATGTCTTGCCGATCCCCGATTTACCGATCACAACGGTGAGGCGGTCTTGTTTAACCCGCTGCAGCAGGTTGTCGGTTTCCTCCTGGCGACCGAAAAAATGATCCTTATCGGCTTCCTGGTAAGACTCCAATCCTTTGTAAGGATTCTTTCCTTTAATCCGACCTTCCTGAGAATTCATTTTTTTTGTTTCGTTCATTTTTGATCCTGTAATAACTACTTTAAAATATCCTCTAATCGTATTACCAATTCTTCAAATTGCCCTTCTTTTAGTCCTCTGGGAATTTTGAGTGGATTGAATTTTATGAATTCCTTGTACTTCACCGATGAATCATCGATAATGATCGGGATAATATGATACTTTTTTCTATTCTTTATCCAATTGGCTTGTGCTAAATTCCACTCTTTGACGTAATACTTAAAATTAGGAAATTTTTTCTGAGAATTTTTCGAAATCAACGGAATAAACACCGGGCACCTGCCAATGGCCTTGATAATAATCTCATCGAAATCTTCCCCACCCTTTAACTTTCTTTCATCCAACCATACGTCGACACCGTCGTTTCTTAGATTAGTGGCCAATTGTTGAGCTGCAGGTTTGTCGGTACCCTCGTAGCTGATAAATACCTGGCCGGGAAAATCCCATTCATCTATGATACCCCCCGGGATTTGTTTTTTTATCTCCTCGAATAATAGGTTTACAAAATCGCGGCTGTCATCATATTGTAATGCTATTACATCGTAATTTTCCAAAAAACGCGGAAATCCCGGGGATGGGTCTCTTTTATTTTTGCTAAAATCATCAACCACAAAAGAACAGGGGAACTCACTTCTTAAGGGCAAAGCATACGATTTATTGGCAATAGTTCGGATGAGGAAACGAAACAACCAATCGTCGTAGCCGCAGCCGATAAAAAGCAAGCTGCTGTTTTTCAGTTTCCGGAAAAGATTATTATCACTGTACACTGTCATATCTCTCTGGAATTCCGTGACCGCTTCCAGTATATCTCTTTCGGTATAGGCAGGCTTCTG
This sequence comes from Candidatus Aminicenantota bacterium, assembly GCA_023137075.1. Classification (GTDB taxonomy): domain Bacteria; phylum Acidobacteriota; class Aminicenantia; order UBA2199; family UBA2199; genus JAGLQA01. The sequence continues at coordinate 6,579 of JAGLQA010000557.1, read as the reverse complement.
ATTCTCAACATTCCCGAAAATTTGATATACCAACGTTTTTTCCGAATTTTTAATTGAATGAAACAAAGAGTTATCGAGGAAATTTAGATCTTTCTCTTGTTCAGTGTAACTTAATACTTCGATTTCGTCAGTTCTAACGGTTTTAAGCCTCCGAGGGAGTAAGTCAACGCAAGCGGTATCGATAAATATATTTAAATCCCTTATCCTGACCAGTTTCCAGAGGGAGTCTCCAGGTACAAGTCTCACCTCGGCAAGCTTATCCTTCAAAAAATCCGATAGCTCCCAATAATCGTGACCGTTTTTCTTTAAGAACTCAAAACAGGCTTTGGCAAAGCGATGATTTTCACCAGCATTAACCGTTCCGCCGCACTCTGCCAATACCTGGTCAGCCAGGTAATCATAGAGAAGTACATCTTTCTTCCCCTCTAAATCAATATCCACATGATAAAGCCCCCGGCCGATAACCGGGATAAGGATTTTGCGTTTGATCGCGTTTATACATCTTTCAAATCCGTTTTTATTCGCCATGTTCATTTCAATAACATCTTGTACACATAGAAACAGCTATTTATGTATTAAATATTTTAAAATAGAATACTCGCTTGTCCCCGGATATTTGCCAAGAGAATAGAGTAAACATTGATCAGCATCAAAATACATCGGACGATCCGGTTGGCCGGGAATAGGAACATCAGCTAAAAATTCGCCGTTTATTGAATAAATTTGCAGATGGAAATTTGATTCCTTTCCACTTTTTTTTACAATCGGACCTTCGTAAACCACATAAATGTGTTCGGCATCTGTGAATATATGCCTGACTAAAGACATTTTGGTCTTTGCACGGCGAATAATGTCAGTATCTTTGGCCTCATAACCCCTAAGTAAAGCTGGGAAATAATTTGAGGTAGAGGGTCTTACGTAAGGAGAACCTTTTCTATCTGCCCTCTTAAAGGGCACCTCTCTGCCTGTTTCCATATCCATTTTTATGATTTTCAGGTCACCTTCCCAGGCAAAGTAAATATAATCGCCCCGCAATGCAAATAGCCCGTTTATCCCCAGGGCTTTGATAGCAAGGCTGTTATGATATTTATCTTTATACTCAGCCGGGGATTTCAGGCCATATTTAAGGTAGGAGGGCAATAAAAAGGTTGTCTGATTGCTGGTTAAATCAATGGAATAAAGGTCATAGCTATTATTTCTTGAGTCAAGAGTAAATCCAGATATCAAGAGTTTGCTATCGATTAATAGAATACCGTCAGACAGGTAGGGACAGTCGATAGTCTGAATATATTTAAAATCTACCTTACTCACCCTATCGTACAGCAATATCTTTTTTTTCGCAAAGTCGATTACTCCAAATTTACTTTCATTCGGGTTGTAAAAACAATAGGTCGGATATTGGATTTCTTCATTATCGGTTTCTCTCCCACCTATGGTTCCTATCAACCTGAGGGTTTCCCCCTCCCTTGAATAGATTTTTACATCCCCTGTGTGTTGATCTGAAATTAAAAGCAGTCCATCTTCGGTGATACAGATGTCTCTTGGGAACAATGTCGCTTCCTGGGAGTGAGCGAATTCCAATCGTTCAACCAGCTTAACTTCATATCCTGATAAGTCACTTTGACTAACAATTAAAAATAATACTGCCAACAAAAGACTGGTTAGTTCTAATCTTCTTGTCATTTTTTCCTCCTAAATAGACACCGGCTCCGCTGGACCGGTGACCTTCCGATTTATATTTGACTCCAACTTGCATTGAAGTCTCTTGAAATAAGAGATGACCTCCAAAAAAAATTAATGTTCTCACTATATTACCTCCTTAAGGAATATCTAAATTCCTTTATATATAAATAGTGCACACAAATTTTATACTATATTAGAAAAAAAAATACAATACCTATCGTAATATAAAAAGTAATATTGTCCCTGCTCCATATAAAACCTGCGGTTACCTCGATTTTTTTCTTTGCCAAAGCGCGCATATCTCCTCCTTCATTAGACTCAACTCCTTTTCCGTGGGATGCGGACAGTGACTGTGGTCAGGTAGGGGACTTTATATCGTGGAGGATTACCGTCATTTCCCCGGGGCATACTGATGATAGCGATTTTCCCCTTGTGCGCATCTACTACCTCTTTCGCATCGGCCAATCCAGCCCCGATGCCGTCTCGATAGTTCTCATAGGCAAATTCTCCCCGGTAACCGAATTTCCAGATAGCGCCGCTGTCGATCTCTTCTTTCTTTATGGGGATACCGAAATTTTCGATAGAGATTTCAATTTCGTTTTTGGGCTGCATCTCCCTGGCTTTTACCTTTACAAACCGCCCTTCTCCCCTATACGAGTATTCAACCGCATTACGCAGCAGGATACAAATCATCCGGTCGATGTCATTCCTGGAAATTTCAGCGTTCAGGTTGCCCCTAGGTTTATAATTTACCTCGATTTTTTTTTCCGAAAAAGCCGGTGCGAACAATTCAAGGTTCGCTTCCAATATTTCCCCGATATTTCCCCTGGCAAAGGGATATCGTCTCTCTTTCTCCAGCCCCATGTGGGTGCGTAGCGCCTCTAATTCCCGTTCCAATATCCGGATCTCGCTGCTCAGTGTCCGGGCGCCGTGGAGCAGGTGAAAAAAGAGGATACCCTGGATGAATTGGATGAGGTCATTTCCTACTATGGAATCTTGGCCATTGCCGAAGGCTGAATCGATCTTCATCACCTCCTCCAGCACCCAGATGGCAGTATCCCTGGTTTTTACCGCCAATAAAACCGGGTTTGTTTCCGTGTTCAGGCTGTGACTCAACATGTTTATTATCTTTGTAAGCTGCTTTTTCAAATCCTTAACACGAGACGACTCCAGTTGATCGCTTCCCCTATCAGGTAGGTTATCCCTAAATATGGTAATTTTATCTATTAACATTTCAGCCAACGCCCGGGAATCGGAAGTGTCGGGTATGTCCGGTTGTATGGTTCCTTGCAGGAGCTTTCCTATCTGGGATATGAGCTTTGAACTCCCGACAAATTTATAGAAAGGGTGGAGAAATTTGTAAATGAGTCGATTGATACCCACTGCCGTTTCGGTGGTAGGGTTACTCCTCGCTAAAATCTCTTTATTATCCGGAACTGTCTGGCTCATTGGGCATCCTTTTATTGTTTAGAGTTTTTTCCTCCTCGCTTCTGTCTTTCTCCATTTCTTCGACCGCTTTTTCCAGGGTATCGAGATCTGCGTTGGACTTATTAATCATCTGGTTAGGCGGTATCCCGAAGGATTCCAGTTCCTCAAATACAGCCTTATCGCTCACCACCGAGAATACGATAACCCTCGCGAAATCGAAGTGAATCTTCCGCCACAATGGAGCGTTCTCCTGCCTGGCTTGATTCAAATAGCAAAGCAATTCAAAACCCAGGTAAGGATCAAAGTAAGGTTTGGCTTTTCTTCTGGATTCATCCAGATCTTTCCATTTCTGATCATCGCCGGGGAGAATTTTTAAATCGAAGATAAAGGCGTCGTATCTCTCTGCCTTTAATTTCTCCAGTGCCTCTGAGACGGACGTTACCGGGTCAACCAGGTAATCGATCCGGGCTAAACGACTGGCATAATCGATCAGGTCTTCAAATTGATCTTCCAGCCATAAGGCCTTCTTCATCCCTATATTATTTTCCATTTTCTCTTCTCCTTGTTATTCTATGATTTGGGTAACCGGATGGTCACCTTGGTGATATATGGTCCCTGGTAATTAGGAAGTAAATTGTTGTCGCCGACAGGTTCGCTGGTAATAACAATACGGCCTCGGTGGGCCTCAATAACCTCTTGGGCATCGGCCAGTCCCACTCCGGTGCCGTCCCGGTCCGTGTGATAAGCCATTTCACCCCGGTAACCGAATTTGAAAATGTTGCCGCTGTCTAACTCGTATTTCTTAATCGGGATACCGAGACTGGAAATGACAATCTCCACCAGGTTCTCTGATTCTAAATCTTTTGCCTTAATTTTTACAAACCGACCGGGACCGGGATTAGAATACTTCTGGGCATTGTGCAGTATATTACAGATGACACGGTCGATATCGTTTTCCGATATCTTGGCAATAAGTTTTCTCGGCAATGTATAGTCGATCTCAATATCCCTTTGGGCCATGACCGGTTTAAAAGTGGCGATATTTGCTTCCAGGATTTTATTTAGATTGAACTTCTTGAATATATATTTTCTTTTTTGCCCCAGGTTGATATACCGCCGTAGCGCCTCAACTTCGCTTTTCATTACCTCTGTTTCGCCTTTTAAAATACGGGATGTTTCCAGCAAATATCCGAATAATATATCCTGGAGATATTGGATAAATTCATCGGTAAAAACATCCGCCAGGCTCCCTTTTTTTATGTTTATATTGAAAAAACCGCTCCGCTCCAGTACCTCCAATGCCCACAACGCCGCGTCCCTGATGGCATTGGCCAGCAGCCTACTGCGCTTTTGCGCCCGCAGCAGGTTGTAATCGAGAACATTTCTTATTTTCTCGAATTCAAGTTTTAAGATAGCGGCAAGATCCGAGATACCGGAAATATCTCCCAGTTTTTCTGTTATTAGTGTAAGTTTGTCCTCAAGTTGTTTGCCCAGGTCCGGTAAAGCTGTTTTAGCGTGTGGTATATATCGTTCGGATTGGTAGAGCAATGTACCTGACTGCTGGAATAATTCGGCATGACCGGAAAATTTCAGCACCGGGTGTAAGAACGTATGGATTAAATTATTAATATCTGCTGTGATTCTATCCAATCGATCTTTTGTATCATTGACCTGCCTTTCTAACTCGATCTTATCGCTGATATTCCTCAATGTTCCTTCCCTGCCGATGACTTTTCCTCCCTGTTTCACAAGATGGGATTCGACCGAAACATGTATGACCTCACCGTTATCGAATCGTTTCAATTCCAAAGTATAGCCATGAACCGCTTCTCCTTTTTTATCTTCCTCCTCCAGGTGCCTGTAATACTCTTCGGCCTTCTCCTTATCCGCATAAAAGTCCGTTATATCTCTTCCGATTAAATCCTCTTTATTAGAAACGCCATGAATTTGGGCAAACTCTTCGTTGCAGTGTACAATTTTCCCTCTGTGTTTATGATCTTCTTTTTTGTTGTATTCGATATAATAATAGGCAGTGGGCATTTTGTCTAGCGCCCTGAAATATCGTTGCCTCTTCGTAACATCGTGAATCATTCCCCACCGGGCCTTCTCAAATTCATCGATGAGTGCGGTAAAGCACTCAACTTCCATTAACTTCCCTTTTACATCTTTAAACTTTATCACATCGTGGGCGCATTTGTCTTTACTGACTCTTTCACTGAAATTATTTAGATCCTCCTCGTTGACATAGAAATCCCCGATATTTTTCCCCAGGAGACCGGTCGAAGTGCTGAACCCTAATATTTCCCGGGCTTTTTTATTGAAATAGGCAAAGTTGTTGTTGTCATCCAGTTCATATACGCCCATAGGAAATTCATCGAACATTTTGGGGAATAGCACCCTATCCTCGATGCCTTTCACCACACCGGCATAGCACGTTTCACTTTCCTGGTCACTATCATGCCAACATTGGTCGAATAAAAGTCTGGTTTCACCTTTAACACGAATAGAAATGACGGAACTGATGGGCCCACCCCCGGAATCTCTCAGTTTCTTGATTCTCAATTCCCTCTCAGCCGGGAATATATAACGCTCCGTAATCGAATGTTTTGCTAAATCCGCCTCACCCGGGGGAATACCGAAAAACTTTCTGGCCTTAGAGTCCGCATATATGAATTGACCGTTCTCGGTTACCCGGTAGAATCCCATTTCCAGGAAGTTCGACACATTTAAAATTTCGTCTCTTGTCGGTTCATTTCCCATTTTTTATCCTGACTTATATTTCGTTCCCTGGTCAGTGGGGCAATAATCTTTCCAGACTATCAAAATTCCCCATATCCAAATGAGCTTCCGCGCATTGCACTTTTTTAGTTCTCTCATATTACTTCTCGTGATTATGTCCTTTAACCAGGCTTATCGACCGTTCTTTACCTGCGATCTCACCTTAAATTAAATGATAATTTAATTAAAAAACATTGTCAAGGGAAAAATCGAAAAACGGAAATTTTTTATAACTGGGTGATAGACATATACATAGAGCTAAAGCTTTACAAGAAGAAAAAAGCTATTATATACTTCTCCTGCTAACATATTCTATTTTTCCTGGTGGGCGAGGGTGTAAAGGTAACGCTTGATCTTCTTGGTAGGCGTTTTCTCGAATTCTTCCGGGTAAAGCTCGATCTTCATGATGCGGCTGTAAGCCGGCAGTAACGCGTTGAGGGTTTCCCGGTTCTGTTCCATTTTTTTCTGTAATTGCTGCTCATCGAGCCCCTCGGCATCCGCGGCGTCCATATTGGGGTAAACTAAGGCCACTAACTTTTTCTCTTTTTTAATCACCAATGACTCTTCTACATAGGGCAAATTATTGAGCCTGGCTTCGATTTCTTCGGGGTAAATATTCTGACCGGAGGGCCCGAGTAACATATCCTTATACCTGCCTTTTAGAAACACAAATCCTTCATCATCCATATA
>JAGLQA010000556.1 GCA_023137075.1 Candidatus Aminicenantota bacterium | reverse complement strand
ACAAAGGTCTGGGTCAGCGATGATACCGGTTTTAAATTCCCTGAGAAGGTACGGCAAAGTACCGGTGTGTGTTTTCCCGGCGGCGGAACTCGCGCTTTAACCGCGGCAATGGGGCAACTGCGGGGGCTCACGCAGCTCAAGCTGATAAAAAATGTCGGCTATATCTCCTGTGTATCGGGGGGGTCCTGGGCATCCACCGCTTACACTTTCTATAAAACCGGGGCCAAAGACGATTCCGAATTTCTCGGGCCCATAACAGATCCTCAGGATATCACCATGGACGGCCTGGGTATAATTAGCGAAAGCTGTTTAGGTCATACCGCTACCACATCCCTGCGTCACGTGTTAATTAAATTGATGCTCAAAGTACCGGAGGATGAACTCTGGCTCAGGGCTATCAGTGAAGTTTATTTTGAACCCTTCGGCATTTATTCCCCGGACCGGCAGGCCTACTTCAGCCTCGATGAAAATACCGTAAAGGACATTAAAAAATGCAATCCTGTACTTAAGGATGCTATCTTCAATACCGTCCGCCAAAACGTGCTCCCTGAAAACACCCGGCCCTACCTTGTCATTAACTCTACCCTGATCGGCCCCAATGAATTGGCGCCCTTCTCCGACGAGACTGTGGTTACCTTCCAGTATACACCGCTTTATGTGGGCAGTCCACTGTATAAGGGAGTGACATATAAAAGCCGGCGTAAAGTGGAGAGGACACTTCCCGTGGGCGGCGGTTTCATCGAACCCTTCGCTTTTGGCGGAACCGAGCCGGTAAAACCACCTGCAAAAGGCACACTAACCGTGCCTAAACCCGCGAAACCTTTCGCCCTGGCAAACGCCAGCGGGGCCAGTAGTGCCGCTTATGCCGGTTTTATCGAGGAATTGCTTGCGCCAAAAATAATTGAAAGAATTATTAAATTAATTAAACGAATAATACACATACCTAAAAAGGTAAAGCTCAAGAACCTCGCGCCCCAGGAAATGTACTGGCCGGTTACCACATCGGAAGTCAAACCGGCCAAGCTTTTCGATTATGGCGACGGCGCCGTTATAGATAACTTAGGTCTTATTTCGCTGCTGCAGCGCCAGGTTAAAACCATCATCGTGTTCTTGAATACCGGCACGAAGCTGGATCTGGATTTCAATCCCGATAATCCGCCGAAGAAGGGAGCTATTGACAGTGCCATGTCGGCGCTTTTTGGTTATCCATTCTCTTCCACTTACAAAAACAACCAGGTCTTCAAAAGTTCGGACTTCTCCACAGTAGTCGGTAACTTGCAGGACGCCAAAAGGAATGGTGTAACAATCATGACGACCTCCGAACTGGAGGTGCAGCAGAATGACTGGTGGGGTGTTGAAGGAAATTGGACGGTAAAGATATGCTGGGTGTACAATGACCGTGTCGCCGCCTGGGAGAGCCAATTAGAGAAGGACATCAGGAAAGAGATAAACAAGGGCAACCGGCGCCATTTTAAAAGAGGTAAATTCAGGCATTTTCCGAATTATAAGACGGTTGATGAAAACTTTCTCGACCTGGTGGAGTTAACTCCCGAACAGGTCAACCTCCTGGCACACCTCTGCTGCTGGAACGTCCTTGAGAACCGGGATACCTTCAAAGACCTGTTGAGCCCGGCTTGATTCTCAGCGAGGCTTACCTTCTTTACCGGCTTACTTATTGACAAGAAGTTATGAAAGTGGTACTATTATCTACTCATCCTGATGCGGAGGAAACATGAAAAAAAAAATACATCCTAAATATGTTGAGTGCAAAGTCACATGCGCCTGCGGCAGCTCCTTTGAAACAAGGGCAACCCTTCCCAAACTGGATGTCGAAATCTGTTCCGAATGCCATCCCTTCTATACAGGAAAACAGAAATATATCGACACCGAGGGAAGAATAGAAAAGTTTAAGAAAAAATATGGATATAAAGAGCAGTGAGAAATTATTTTCTTATCTCGACACCCTTCACGATAAATACGACAGAATCTCCGGGGAATTTGCGAATCCTGAAATCGTAAAAAACCAAAAAAAATTCAGGGAGCTGTCAAAAGAGCTGTCCCATCTCAAACCCCTAGATGAGAAGTATTTGGAAATTAAGGATGCCTTTAAACAACTTCGGGAAGCGGAGGAATTGTATAAAAGTTCCGACGAGCTTGAGATGAAGGAACTGGCAAAAGATGAGATGTCCACCCTGACGGAAGCTATCAAGCAATCAGAGAAAGAGATTAAACTCCTGATGGTCTCGGACCAGAGTGAGGATAAACGCAACGTGTTTTTAGAAATAAGAGCCGGCGCCGGGGGCAACGAAGCATCTCTCTTTGCCCAGGACCTGCTGAGAATGTACACCCGGGTTGCGGAACGAAAAAATTGGAGAGCGGAAATAATTTCCACTCAAAATTCCGCTATCGGCGGTA
>JAGLQA010000555.1 GCA_023137075.1 Candidatus Aminicenantota bacterium | reverse complement strand
GTGGGAAGTGAATATGGAAAACCTGCACCTGTCCGAACAGGATATGCAGAATGTTTACTATGCCATCGAATATGAGTTCTTCTTCAACCCTATCCTGTCACTCTCCATAGAAGGCGGACAATACAACAAAGACCACTACAGTCTATACAGAGACTACACCTATGATGACGGCACTTCCATTTATCAGAACCTGGCATTGAGAATCACATCCGTCGAGCTGAACCTCAGGGTCTACCCCATCGGTCACAAATATGCCTTTAATCCCTATATCGGCGGTGGACTGGGAATCCATTCCTGGCATTATGAACAATGGGGCGATTTTATCAACTTTGATGATTTGACAGTGGATGAAGGGTACGCGGACACCAAAACTTACACCTTAGGATTCAACGCGCGAGCCGGTTTCCTCATTAAATTCAAGAGAACAACCGGGTTCTCTTTCGAGGCCAGGTACCTATTTTTAAAAGGCGAATTATCATCCCTGTTTGAAGGATTTGAAAAATTCGACCTGAGCGGTCTGAGCTTCACCGCGGGTATAAATTTGTTCTTCTAAATCTTCGCTGAAAGGATTTATGATAAAGCAATTTTTTTTATTGAAAAAAAATGAATTTGACAAAGCTAACCGGGATGATGTAGTATTTACCCGGTATAGATCTTGCATATAGGAGGCTAAAATGAAAAAAATGTTTATCATTTTAAGTTTGATCCTGCTGGTGGCCGCCTGCACCTCAACTCCGCCGCCGGGAACACAAATAGGCGCGGACCCGTTCTATAAATCCTTTTATGAACAAACCAGGCTCATCATGTCAAGAGAGGAAATTCGGATATACAAACATCTTCCGGGTAAAGAAGCAAAGGCAAAATTCATCGAAGAATTCTGGAAAAAACGAGACCCCACACCGGATACCGATGAAAATGAAATCAAGGAAGAGTTCCAGGAACGGATTGCCTACGCCAACAAATGGTTCAATGAACACAGGTCGAAAGACCGGGGCTGGGATACGCCGAGAGGTCGCATCCTGCTGCAGATCGGCCTCCCGGAAGAGCGGTATTGGGGAGATGTTCCCGATACCGGCCGCAGCGGACGCCTAAATTCAACCCAACCTTACCCCATGGAAGTATGGATTTATTACAGGTACCAGATGAGATTAGTATTCTACGGAGACAGGCAGGGATTCGGCACCTTTAGATTGGGCCGGCCCCCGGCACAATTAGCCACAGTGCTGGCATTGGCCAAAAAGAGGCTTGATTTAGGATCTAAGAAACCGAAAAAAGATTCTTTCAAATTTACCGCGGAATTCCGGGATGGCAGCCTGGTTATCAGAATTCCGACAAAACGGGTCAGTTTTGAGGAAAAAGACAATAAAATGACTGCGGATTTCAGGGTTGAGATACACGTATACCGGGGATACAATAAAGTTGAAACCGTTGTAAAGAAAAAATCGGTCAGCGAAGACAGGGCTGATTTGTTGAATACCGGGAACATTGAATTCTCCATACCCTATTCGCCACCGGAAAAAGGGCAGTACCAATTCGATATTATTATCATGGAAGAAGCCTCAAGCGAAAAATATCGATCCTTTTTAAAGAAAAAATTTTAGGAATATAATAGAGAGGAAGAAGACTTTCGCTGGAGCAAAAAAATGAATTCTCGCGAACGCGTCTTAACAGCCCTGCGGCATAAGGAACCGGACCGTATCCCCATCGATTTCGGGGCCATGCGCTCTACCGGTATCGCGGCCCCGGCTTACAAAAAACTAAAACACCATTTAGGCATACCCGGCCCCACCCGGATCTACGATTTATTTCAATGGCTGGCAGAACCGGGTTTAGAAGTAATGAGGGCCCTTGGAGCCGATGTTATCCAACTGCCCCGGTTCAATTCGTCCTTTAGTATCCGGCTGGAAAATTGGAAAGCCTGGCCGGACCCCGCGGGTGAAGAATACGTGGTGCCCGGGAATTTTGACCCGGTACAGCGAAGTGACGGCGGTTTAGAGATACGGGACCGGAACAAACCGGACCGCATCCTGGCCCACATGACTGCGGGCGGCCACTGGTTCAACCCGGCCTATTTCCCACTGGCCGGCGCAAAAAACCGCCGGGATATCGACGATTTTGACTGGGAAGGATGTGTCATCAGCGATGAAGAGGTGCAGGTTCTTCAAAAAAAGGCGAAACAACTGCACCGGGAAACGGACTTTGCCATTTTAGGTGAATTCGGGGCCAATGTCTTTGAAGGGGGACATTTTGATTTTGGTTACCGGAAATTTATGGAACTGCTCCTCTTAGATAAAGACCTGGCGCTTTTATACATGGAAAAAAAGGCCGATAACTGGATCGAATCACTGAAGAAATATCTCCCGGCAGTGCGGGATTTCATTCACGTTATCCAGGTAGGAGATGACTTAGGCATGCAGCAGGGTACGCAAATCTCCTTAGAGATGTACCGGGAAATGATAAAGCCCTTTCACAAGAAAATATATCGATTTATTAAAGAAAACAGCGACCTGTACGTTTTTTTGCACTCCTGCGGCAGTATATACGATTTTATCCCGGACCTGATCGAAATAGGCGTGGACATCATCAACCCGGTACAAATTTCCGCAGAAAAGATGGAGCCGGAACGGCTGAAAAAGGAATTCGGCAAAGACCTGGTTTTCTGGGGCGGAGGCATCGATACCCAGGGAACCTTTACCCACGGGACATTGGCAGATATTCGCCGGGAAACCGAAGAAAATATAAAAATATTTGCCCCGGGCGGCGGGTTTGTTTTCACCCAGGTTCACAATATCCAATCCGAAGTTCCCCCGGAAAAAATTGTGACCCTCTACAAAACAGCCAGGGAAAGAGGCCGGTACCCGGTTTAATCACAGTTCTTGATAAACTCGTAAGGCGTCCCGCCAGGGGAGAATATCGATATCGTTGACCTTTCGTTTTTTCAGGTCGCCCAGGGAAGCCACAGCCAGGGGAACACCGGGAAACTTTTCCCTGAATTGACGCGCAGTTGCCGGTTGAATGTCCGCTCTTCCCGATTTACATTCGAAAGCTAAAATAGGCCCATGCCCACCGGAAATAATAATATCGATTTCGTAACTTCTCTCCCGCCAAAAAGAGAACACATGAGGTTTGCCCATATAATCGCGCAGGCGAATCAATTCATTCAAGAACCAGGTTTCAAAAAGGAAACCTTTCTCCCGCGGTGTTGCCGGGTCGAGCAGACGGTTCTGGATCGCCCTAACCACGCCGCAGTCGAAAAAATAAAATTTCGGACGTGCTTTTTTTCGTTCGCTGCGATTATAAGGCCATAGAAAAAACCCGATCAGCGTATCTTCCAATACCTGGCAATATTCTTTAACCGTACTTGCGGGAACGGCGCTCTCTTTCGAGATATTGGCAAACTCGATAACCTGGGCATTACCCTGGGCCGCGATATTTAGGAAACGCTGAAATGACCCGATATTTCTTGTCAGCGCCTCTGCCTGTATCTCTTCTTTAATATAAGTGGTCACATAGCTGCATAAATGCCCTACGGCGGTTTCCTGCTTTTGTTCCGCCAAAAGGGAGCAGATCATCGGCAAGGTGCCATAGTGCAGCGCCCGCTCCAGGTTAAAAGCGTTCCCGGTCTCTTCACAGGTCAGCGGATGCAGCTTCAAATCCAATGCCCTGCCACCCAACAGGTTTGCTCCGCCGCGTTTTAGTTTTCTCGCGCTGGAACCGGAAAGGATAAAAACCTGTTGGGAACGGTCGATACCCATCTGCACATAGTTGAGTAATTCCGGCACTCTCTGGATTTCATCGATGATAATCCTACTCCCAGGGGATAAAGCCTCGATCTGTTCCCGGAAGAGTCCCGGTCTGGCCCGGTATTGCAATTCGAGTTCAGGGTCTAGCAGGTCGAAATATTCTTCCGCATCTAGTTTTCGCAGCAGGGTGGTTTTGCCCGTCATGCGTGGACCGAAGAGAAAAGCGGTAGTATCGATGTTTTTAAGGTC
>JAGLQA010000554.1 GCA_023137075.1 Candidatus Aminicenantota bacterium | reverse complement strand
TCCGGACCCGAAAAAATAGTAATAATTAATCTCTGATTATTTATTTTTTGCAGCAGTTACTCATAAAACCGTGCTAAATAGGTCGACCGGCGAGATTTTTTCTTTTCCGCAGCATTGATTTCTTATCATATTTCCCTTACAATATCTACCTATAACCATCATGGAGTTGAGGTGGTGCAGTAATAAAAATTTGATAGTAGACAAATTTTTTTACTACATACGGGAATAGATGTGGTAAAAAAGTATTTTTAGTGTAGATAATTAAAAAAGAGGAAAGAATGAAATATATTAAAATTGCTCTTTTTTTGGGGTGTGTGTTGGCGGTTGATGTCTTTCTTATTATGCAGATTCAAAAAAGTTACGCTGACTGGTATATATCTAAGAGTGAATTTTCTGTCCGGCCTATATTTAATCACTCTATTGGCTCCATTTCAACCTTCGATCTTCAAAATGACGGAGCAGATGAGTTTATAGCCAGGGTTCCCGAAAAGTCTGCCACACCTGGATTTTATGAGATTAAAATTTTTCATCCATTCTCCCCGACCAATGTTAATTTAAACTTCTTTCTACACATGGAGATATCGGTAAATTACGTATCCTCCAATCCGGTGGATATAAATAATGATGGTAACCTTGATATACCTTTCCTGGGCGTAAAAGATAGTAGAATATTCTTTGAATGCAGGAACATGACGGGTAATATTATACATAGTATTGAAATGGAAGAACTTTCATGGCCTATACCGCAAGGACGTCTGGAGCAAGCCATATTAGCGATCGACGATATGGACGGTGACGGAACGAAAGAAGTGGTCTGGCGGTTTAGTGCCCGCTTTTCGGGACTCCCACGGGGCTATGCCTGCCATGACCCTGAAACGGGAAAGAAAAAATGGGAATTCCTGTCCGCTGCATCTCCCTTTAAATCTAAAATTTTAGATATCAATAGAGATGGAAAAAAAGAGTTAGTATTTAGTCTCAATGCTCCGCATAACGGTATTACTTATAAAGATACGGACGACGATACCAGCTATATTGGTGTTATAAACAGCAGCGGTATAATCCAATGGATGAAAAAGGCCGGGGGATTCTATACTGATATATATTTTGATGTGGGTGATATAAACGGTGATGGGAAATATGAACTGGTTACAGGCCGTTCTTGCCATCGGGCCATCGATCCCGATCCGGGAGAAATTAAAATTTATGATCTATTATCCGGCGAGGAACTGAACAAGTTTGTGATTGGGGATGTGTCTTTCTCCAGGCTGTTTTTAACTAACATGAATGATACTTCTGCACCGGAAATTGTGGTGGGCGACTCCGGTGGTTTTATTCGCATATTTGATAAGGATTTAAAAATTATCAATGAAGTCAAAACCGGGTCGGTCGTTAAACTCCTGGGTGTGGACGGATTTACTCCGGAATCACCTTTAATTTTTGCTTTTAACCACTTCTCAAAGTATACGATTTTCGATAAGGAGCTTAAAAGATTATTTTACTTCAAAATAGATAGTGATCTGGCCTATAGCGATCCTATTACATCGGTTTCTTACAGAGGAGAGAAATTCTTTATAATAAATGCCGACCGGCCCTATTTGATCTCAAAAAATATATCGAGCTTGTCTAAATATCGTGCACTCCTTTTCTCTAATTTTTCATTGTTCATGCTCATCATTTTTTCTTTTAACTTACTGGTGTTTTTATTTTTGCGGGAAAGGAAGAAACGCAGGAAAAGTCCTACCGGACAGACCGATCTATTAGCTTCTAATGAGTGGACGGAGATGGCCCTGGACCTGGCCCACCGTATGAAAACCCCTTTAACCGGTATTCTCTGGGAAAGCGAGAAGTTAAAGTCCTCATTAGAGAAGATTAAAGACCAGTCACCCGCAACCACACAATTGAAAGAAATCCCCGACGCTATCCTTGCGGATATTAACGAGTTGAAACTGATGAATCGTTTCTTAATGAGATTTTTGCAGCCGCAGAAGTTTAATACCAGGGATGTGGAATTGAATGACCTGATTACCGGCGTGGTTAACAAATACGCCCGTTTCTTAGAAGGAAAAATCGATTTTGTCTGTCATCTTGACGCCCATATCCCGCCACTGGAATTAGATGAAGATCAGGTTAGGGAAGCCCTTAGTAATATTATCGAAAATGCAATCGATGCGATGCCGGAGGGAGGTAAGATAGAAATCTCTACTAATCTGACCCATGCAAAAAGGGGGAACAACACACAACAAGAGGTAATGATCCAAATCACAGATAACGGTCCGGGGATTCCTGAAGACAATATCAATGATATTTTTAATCCATATTATACGACCAAAAAAGAAGGATTCGGGATCGGCCTGACTATTACCCGGAAGATCATCGAAGGACACGGCGGCCGAATTTACGTGGAAAGCAGTGAGGAAGTTGGTACGAAATTTGCTATATATATTCCTGGAAAAGTTCAAAAATAAAAATATACAGTTAATTACTAAAATGAGAAGAAACAAAGAAACCATATTGCTGGTGGATGACGAGGAAAAACTGCTGGCCAAGCTTGCCGCTATCGTGGAGAATCATGATTACGCGGTTTTAACTACTACCGACGGTAACGAAGTCATCCCCATGATGGAAAACTTCCCGGTAGATGCGGTGATTCTTGACCTGGTAATGCCTTCTCTCGATGGCATGACTGTGCTGCAAAGAATCCTTGATAAAAATTCCTCGGTTCCGGTCATTATGCTTTCCGGCCACGGCACCATTTCAAAGGCCATTAAAGCCATCAGGTTAGGTGCTTTCGATTTTTTAGAAAAGCCGGTAGAATCCGAACGGATACTCATTACCCTTGAAAACGCACTCAAGAAATCACGCCTGGAAAGAGAGCGATCCCTTTTAATACAGGATGCATTAGAGCGTTATCAAATGATTAGTATTTCCGAAGCCATGAAGAAAGTTTTTACCCTTATCGAAAAAGCGGCGCCCAGCAATTCACGGGTTTTAATAAGTGGTGAAAGCGGTACAGGCAAGGAACTCATAGCAAAAGCCCTGCATTTAAGAAGTGACAGGGCCGGTGAACCTTTTGTCACAGTTAACTGCGCCGCCATCCCGGAAGAATTAATTGAATCGGATTTGTTAGGACATGAAAAGGGTTCTTTTACCGGGGCTTACCGCAAGCAGATAGGAAAATTTGAACAGGCGTCGCGCGGCACTCTCTTTCTGGATGAAATCGGGGAAATGAGCCTGCGCATTCAGGCCAAAGTACTGCGAGCCATCGAGAATGGCGAGATACAGTCCATTGGCGCCAAAGATTCCATCTGCGTAGATGTACGCATCATTGCCGCCACTAATAGAGACTTAAAAGAGGCAGTGCGCAGTAAAGTCTTTCGTCAGGACCTTTATTATCGGCTAGGTGTGATTAATATATATATACCGCCGCTGCGGGAACGCAAAGAGGACATTACTATCCTGGCTAATCATTTCATCAACCAATACTGTGAAGAGAGGAAAAGAGATCCGGTTGAATTAAGCCCGGGAGCAGTTGAAATGCTTTTTAGGCACAATTGGCCCGGTAATGTTCGGGAACTGCGCAATCTGATCGAAAAAGCTATTGTGCTGGCAAATTCACAAACCATATCCGGGGAAGAAGTTCGCGGATATATTGAACAAAACCGAATGAGTGCGGATAAATCAAATATTGCCGGTAATACCCTTTCCGAAGTCCGTATGAATGCAGAAAGAGAGGTCATTCGGAGTAAACTTATGGCCAACGGTTGGAACTATGAAAAGACGGCCTCTGAGTTGGATATATCCCGTGCCACCATCTTTAAAAGAATCAAAGAATTGGGTATTAAAAGGGATTCCCACAGCGATGGGAATCATTAACAATAAATAGATCCTTGAATAGCGAAACCTCTAAAGAATCATATCATAATAAAATGTAGGCGTTAACACTACCTGTCTTATTTTTAAGACTAAAAATCAACCGATTTTGCTTCTTATAATAACACTCTTTTCTCAAAATCCTCGATTGAAGCGGATTTTCATAAACAAAATTCCGAATCTTATTTTTAAGATTAAAAATCTTAGAAATAAGACTGTTTTTAGTGATAGGTTAAAGGTAAAATCCGCTTCCTATAATGTTTTCAGCCGAATTATCCAGTTGGCACAAGTATTGCTAAAAATAAATTGTAAGAATCTTAATAAAGGAGATTAAAATGAGGAGAAGTACAACAAATTTTGGAATTTTAAAAGGAGGAAAAATGCTTTGTTCAAAATGCTATGAGGAATTATCTGAAGGAGCTAATTTTTGTTCAACATGCGGCTTAGATGTGAGAAAAGACAAGCCAATTGAATTGAAAAGAACCGACAAAAGGTTAAAGGTTAACTCTGAGGTTGAATATGGAGGCTATCTGGCAGTCGGAGGTTGGTTAATGATTATAGCGGGAGCTATCGTTGCATTAATATTATTAAGTAAAGCGAATTCAGGATTTGGATTTATTGATAATAAAATAATTTTGATTGGTGGTGTTGTTGTTATTTCAGCGGTTACATATGCCTGGCTTTATTTTGGCCTCCATAAAGCAATTTTAAAAATAACCAGGATAGAACAGGTGTTGGGAATCGCTGAATATCAAGAGTTTGGTACAAAAGGAGTAGATACCATGAAAGAAAATGCGTCAAAAATTGATGGAAATGTAAAAAAAGGTATTGTTAATGATTCTTAAAATTTAAAAGAGCAGCATGGGTTTTAACTTTTTATCTGCTGCCCAAACAAGAAAAAAAATTGGAGTGTCATTGCCAGCTATGGAGAATAAGTGTGTTAAAATTGGGAACAAGGATGAAAATTTGCCAAGATATCTGGAAGGCCGGTTATAGCAATCGATGAAGATAACAGAGGATATTTAAGTCTAAATTTATTATTTGAAAAAAAAAGCGGAGGAAAAATATGAAAAAAATTATCGTTGTTTTAACGATTATATGTGTTGTTTTTTGGATAACTGGATGTAAGAAAAGTAATGAAATATTGCATCAGGAAGCTTCAGGCAAACTTTCCATTCAGACGGTGGCTTATACACTATATGGGATCACACCGATTGCATTTACATTCACATTGTATGAGATAACTTCGTTAGATGTGCCAGTCAGTTTCAAACTTGATTGGGGAACGGATAATCTTTATTGGCCCCCTCGAATAATCCAGTTCAGCCTTTTTTTAAATACTGCTGAGGCCCCCTGGAATGAGTTTAAAAAGAGTTTTAACAGTGGTCAAATAAAGCTTTATTGGGTATATAAAGATAAGGAAAAACTCATTTGGACAAAAACAATAACAAAGGGTGTTGCACTTTCCACGACGGAACATATATCATTTAACTGAGAGAAAGCTGCAAACTGGATTTATAGGATTGGCTTTATACGAACCTTTATCCGGTGAAAAAATGTGGATAAAACAAATTAAGGTACCTATTGAGAAACATGAATACCACTATTATGTGTGTGCTGAAGTAATGACATATGTGAATTTTGTTGGCCTAAAGGTTGCTAAGCCTAAAATTATAAAAATGGATATCTTAAAGCAAAGCGATTTCAAACCAAGAACATTGGCAAAGGTTCTTGAGACAGTTTATGTTTCACGACTCGATCAATTTAGTAAATATTTTGATCCAAGAGAGATTGCCAATGTAATAAAAGATGCGAAAAAGGTCAGGAGATTAAAAAGGTATTAAGAAAAAGGGGAGAGATGGTAGGGAGGAATTGGGAAAGGCCCTTTGGTGCCTTTCCCGAAACCTCCCCTTCAAGGAATAAGATGTATGAATAGCATAAAAATTTTGTCTAAAAAAAATTTAATTTAAATCAGGAGGAAAAATGAAAAGGAAAAAAAACCTTTCAACAGTAGTTATTTTCATGTTTCTATTTGTATCTTTTTGGATTGGTGCCGAAGAGTCCAAAAGTAGTCCCATTGCGGTATCGCCGGGTAGTAATGAAGACGTGGCCTCGGTATGGCAGAGTTGTCCGACCTTTAGTTGGTCTGCCGTTGAAAAAGCTTTGTCTTACAGGATTGTGGTCTTCGAGGTAGTTGACCCGAAGGTAATGGAATATGAAGAAATGGCGGTCATGACCTCACCGGTGATAACCAAAGATATTCCGGGGCCTGCTTTATCGTACACGTTGTCATCGGAAGAAAGCCTCACGACAGGGAGCATGTATACCTGGTATGTCCAGGCTGTGGATGCTTACGGGAATACCCTGGGAAATTGGTCAAACGGCAGTATCTTCAAGGTTGAACAGGAGGTCCGGTTTGCCGGCATCGAAGAGAAGCTTGCCGAGAAATTACGAGAGTACGGTGTAAATGAAGAGACAATAAACAATGTACTTGAGGACATGAAATCGGAGGTAAAGGAAGTTTTAGTACGCAGCGCCGGTTCAAAAGAAGCCGATAAAAAAAGTTCCGATTTTAGTGGGGTTTTGGGCTATGAAGGAAGTGAAAATACCTTTTATGGGTCATTTGCCGGATATTCTAATTCCAGTGGAATTTTTAACACCTTCATTGGCTGTTCAGCAGGATACAATAGTAGTACTACTTACGCCAACACTTTCGTTGGAGCTTTAGCTGGGTGTAACAATACAGCAAACGATAATACTTTCATCGGTTCTGCAGCTGGATACTTTACAACCACCGGGGAATTTAACACTTTTCTCGGATACAACGCTGGATATTATAATACGACCGGTAGATACAATACTTTTCTCGGAATGATGGCAGGACGACAAAACGCAACCGGATCCGAGAATACATTTATAGGTGGTTCTGCGGGCTATAACAACACTACAGGAGACAATAATGTATTTGTCGGATATTATTCCGGAAATAGCAATACCACCGGAATCTCAAACACATTCATTGGGCATGAAGCCGGAAAAGTCAACACCTCAGGATACAACAACACCTTCATCGGGTATACGGCAGGAAATAGCAATACCACGGGAAATAAAAATATTTTCCTCGGGTATGAGGCTGGATATTCTTGCACTACCGGTGCATCCAATGCCCTTCTTGGCACTTGTGCCGGGCACTATAATACCACAGGCAACAATAATACCTTTCTCGGAAATTTTTCCGGAAGACACAACACTACTGGGAGTTATAATACATACCTTGGAAACACCGCAGGATACTATAACACCACTGGCCAGGGAAACCTATTCCTGGGCTGCCAAGCAGGATATAGTGAAACTGGGTCCAATAAACTTTACATTGCTAATTCCGAAACAAGCTCTCCCCTTATCTACGGTGAGTTTGACAATAATATCTTGGCCGTGCACGGCTGGCTGGGTATTGGCACCAAAACACCAGGCTGGCCCATGGAACTTGAGACCACGGGCAGTAATGCCTGCTTCGTGGTTGACCGCACAGACGGCGCCACCAACTACATAAATGCCACAGCCAGTTTCGGTAACTTTGGTACGGTGACAAATCACCCCCTCCGGCTGGTAGTAAACAGTACCTGGCAAATGAAGATTAATCCGGATGGTAGCCTGGATATGAAAAATGGCGCGACGTGTACGGCAGGCGGCGCCTGGCTTAGTGCCTCAAGCAGAGATTTGAAAGAAGACATTCAGTCTCTTTCCACATGTGAAGCGTTGGACGCATTAAATAAACTTAACCCGGTAAAATACAATTATAAGGTTGATAAAGCAGATAAATATGTGGGTTTCATTGCCGAAGATGTTCCTGATTTAGTGGCCACTGCCGACAGGAAAGGCTTAAGCGCCATGGATATAACCGCGGTCTTAACCAGGGTCGTCCAGGAGCAGCAAAAGATGATCCGTGACCAGCAGCAAGTCAACCGGGATTATAAGAAAATCATATCCGATCTCCAGGAACGAATAGCAAAAATCGAGTCAGAAAAATAACACTTAAGCAGACATTTAAATACAGATTTAAGTATTTATTGTCGTTGGTGTAGGAAAGGTATTAAACTGTCTTTGTGAACATGTGGAATTTTCGGAATTGGGGGGGCAAATATCCCCCCCCCGAACTCTGCGAGTGCAGTTATAAAGAATAAAACTTGACACAAAAAAGGTGAAATGCTTGAATCAACTGGAAGAAGGCAAAACATTCTATCGAAATCTATGGAATTTCTATTTTTACATGAAGTAGAAAGACTTCTTAGACTATCTTATTTTACCTGAATCCGCCTATAAGATAGGGCTGATTACAACTTTTGTAGAATAGGATAAGAAAACGATTTTACTTTCCCCCGAATTATTTCCTTTGATTGACTTTTTTGTAAAATTTTGTAAAATTTTAAAATAATGCGTCTAATAGACATAGAGTATATTTTAAAATACTGGACGAATACATAACTGGTGCGTAAGAATTTTCTCTCAACAAAATTGGTCAAACGGATTATATGGATATTTTGTTTAAAAATGTATATAATGGGTATGAAAAAGAATGACATAAGAAAGGAAAATAATGAGTGAGGCTTAAATGTCAATTCGGTTGAGAAAAGAAAAGGTTGAAAAACTCTCTGGCGACCACCTTAAAATAATAAAGAAGATTATTGAAAGCAAAATAAAAATCTACGCCCCCCTCGATTTAACAAAGACTCTCGATGAATTCATTAACCGTATACAAAAGGACGATTTAAAAGCCATCAACGAATTCCATTCAAAAAAAATTACATTTGATAAATATCTTGAGGTTTCAATCAGGAATTTCCTGATCGAAAAAACTTACTTTCATTTTCTGTTTGGGGATCAGGATTTAACAAATAAATTTGTGATAGATATATGCAAAAAAATCAAAATCCCAAAAAAATTGTATTCAGAAATTATGACTTTTGTAAAGGCACGGTTAGAGAATAAGATAAAATTAGAAAAAGTCAAAAATAAATTCAAAGAAAAAAGTATGCTCAGGACTTACTTTTATTCAATGGCCAGACGTTCTGTGATTGACTATATACGAAAAAATAAAATCAAAGAAGAAGTAGAAGTTGAACCCAACAAACTTGATAAACTTGAATCTCCAAATACTTCTATATCTATTAAATGGGAGGAAAAAGAAATTAAAGAGCGTATCGAAACGCTGGATGATAATGAAAAAGTGATACTCAAATTGTATTATTATAAAGGGGTTGCATGCAGTCGGATTGCCATAATGTTTGGTACCACTGCATATAAAATTAAGAAGACACTCGAAGTGGCTAAAGAAAAAATATTAAAAGGAAAATAACATGGTAAAAGAATTCGTTGTTTTTAAAACTGATCGTCTTATTATGATATAACAAGAAAATGCGAAAATTAGGAGATAAAAATGAATCATCTTGAAGATGAAGAAATAGCACGGTTAGCCGAAGGTCATGTAACTGAATCAGAACGGAAGAAATTCTTAAAGCATATGGCAATATGTGAAGATTGTCTGAATGCTGTTGCGGATACCGCAATCTTTGTCGAAGAAGAAAGAAGGATGAGATCGATTCTAAGGTTATTGAATATCAAAAGTAAAATCGCTTATCAAAACCTTCAATCTTTAATTATAAAATTAAAAACGAAACCGTTGGTGCCAGCCTTAGCTACCCTGGTAATTATCCTGGTTTTAATACCTTTTTTCTTACTAAAGAAAGCACCTGACAATATGGGAATTACTAACGCTAAAATTCACTACATAGAGGAGAGCCTGATGAGCCTGGAAAGTAAAATGTCATATGGATTCTCTCAATCGAAAAATCCGGTTAATGCGGCCATTCGAGCGGGTTATTTTACCGAAGATTTGAAAGTTGTGCTCAATTCCCCCAATAAGGATAAATTGCGATCAAAAATCAGTGAGAGATTGGTAAGTGAATTCAAAGTGATACTAATGGACGATATAGATTTACTTTTGCCGGATTTAGAAAGAGAAATAGAAATAAATTTTAGAAAAGCTCTAAAAAAACTTCTGAGTGTAGTTAAGAAAAAATCTCTTTATCAGCCTTATGAACTCGGTCGGTTTGTGGAAGGAAGTATATTGAATACCTTTGGAAATAAGGTTCCAAAACAAAAGGAGATTGAAAAATATCTGAGAATTGCTCAAAAATATAATCTTCCGCAGGGAGTTCTAACAAAACTGGAATTCCTGAAAACAGCCACAGGGATTTCGGAAAAAAGAGAGATATTTGAGAAAATCAAAGAGGTATTCTAAATCGGATGCAATAAGGTAAAAAAATGAATGTAAAAAAATATCTTAGTTTTGCGATTGCATTATTTATCCTGCTCTCAGGCTTTTCGATCTTCGGAAATGATAAAAATTACATCCAATGGTGGGAACTCAATCATGGAGATTACTTAAATACGGAGGGTAAGGATGATTTTAGAGCGAAGTGGGCTTACAAGGTTTTTGAGAAAGTGAAAAATACCGCAGATAAGGTAGCCCATCGACCTCCTCGTTTATTTATCATAAATACCAGGGGTGAACCTTATGCCCTGGCACTGCCGGATGGTGGCATTATCATCAATCCCAACACCCTTAATATCTGTTATGCAAATGTTAAGCCTGAAAAAGGAGATCAACGCTTAGCTTTCATTTTGGGGCACGAGTTGGCTCACCTGGCTAACGATGATTTTATGCATCATGAAGCCTTCCTGGTACTACAGCAATATGGAATTGAAAAAGTGGATGAAGAGATTGCTAAACATTTTAAACTTTCAAAACCAGAAAAAGCCAATGAATTTAAATTAAAAGAATTGATGGCAGATAAGAAAGGTTTGCTTTGTGCAGCAATGGCGGGATACGATGTGAGTGGTCTTTTTAGAGAAAGTGATAATTTTTTTTCACTTTGGGCAGAGCAGGTAGGGATAAAGGACTTTTATGAAGCCGACCATCCCTCTCCTGATGCCAGGCTCAACTTTATCCGGGCGAATTTAAAATCTATCGTGAGGGAAGTAGAACTATTCAGAGCAGGAGTTTTACTTTATCAGAAAGGGAGTTATTTCGATGCTGTCGGTGTATTCTCCGAATTCTTAAAAACTTATCCTGCACGGGAGGTATTAAACAATATGGGAGCGTGTTATTTTAGTATTGCCCTTTTATACCTTCATCAAAACTATCCTGATGTATATTACAGGTTCAGAATCTCCACCACTCTCGATTACACCACCAGCGCCGAGCCATTGGCACTGAGGTCCGTTTTAAACCACTTGAAAGATGAAATATTTATGAAATATATAGAGAAAGCAGAAAACTCTTTCAGGCTTTCGGTTCAAAGAGACCCAACTAACTGTATATCGCGGCTAAACCTTTCGGCAGCATTAATTCTGAAAGGTAAGTATGCGTTGGCTCAAGGTGAGTGCAATTATATTTTAGAAAAAAAAACCAATAATGTCAGGGCGTTAAACAACAAAGCAATTGCTTTTTATTATTACGGCAAAAAAGAGGACATGGATACAGTCCAGAAGGCGATTAATTATTTAGAAAAAGCCCATCAAAATAATCCTGATGATTTTGAAGTGCTCTATAACCTGGCGTCTCTTAAAACAAAAAGGACACGAATGGTTGGAGCGGTCCAGAATTGGGAAGAATACTTAAAAATTGCGCCGCGAGATAATTTTTTTAAACATGTTTGTAAAAAACTGAAAAATAAATGCCCGCCGGATAAAGGAAATTACAGAGAAATCCCAGTGTTGAAACAGTATATCAATATCAGGTTAGGGGACAATCTCTTGGGAGTGAAACGAAAATTGAAAAAGGCGAAATTTTACGATTACGAGTACGGAAACGAAGGAATGAACCGGAAAAAGGGATATGATAGTTTTTCTCTACTCGATCTGCGAGTTATTGTAACAGACAATTTGCGGATATTATTCCTGGGGAATGAAGCTGAACTCATAGAATTGAAACTCAAAACAGGGAAAAATGTCCGGGAGATGTTAGCTAAATATGGCCAGCCTGAAAAAGTAGTCCGTCATTCAACCGGTAATTTTTATGTATACAATAAAAAAGGTTTTTCTTTTAAAGAGGTGGATGGAAAAGTTCGAGCTTTCATCTGGTTTGGGAAAGAGCTTTAAGAATCCGAAAATACATCCATGGAAAATTTTAGTAAAGTAATTCAGAGAGTTGATATTTAATTTTGGTTATAGTATTATTTAAAATTCGGAAGATGGAGGTATAAAATGGCTGGGAAGTTTTTTGGTAAAAAAGGGCTGGTTGTATCCGGTATGATTTTGTTTTTCTTTTTTTGTGCAATATTGCTTGCTCAGGAAAATCAAACGAATGATGATAAGAAGCTGAGAGGAGAAATTCTAACTGTATTTAAAGACAATGGAGAAAAAGGGCTGAGGAATTTTATAAAAGACAGATTGTCTCATATCAGTAAAAAATTCATTTTAGATTTAGCCGAATCTGGTGTAAAAGAACGAAAAGAGAAGTGGCTAAACATTTCTAAAATTCTTGCTGAAGAAAAAAAAGACGAAAAAATCCTGGCGGAAATATTATTCAAATTAGGCTACTATTTCAGGCTAGTTTCAAATCATCACAAATCGAGAGAGTATCTTGGAAAGGCACTTCCCATCTATATGAAATTAAATGATTTTGCCGGCCAAGGGAATATATATCTCGAAAAAGGAACTATCCTCTTTGCAGATGGTGACACTTCAGGTGCATTGAACTTGTATGAAGAGGCAATGGTTCTTTTTCAAAAAGGAGAACATCTAGTAGGACAAGGCAATTTTTACCTTAGGAAAGGTATTATTTATCATTATACTGGAGACAATGCCCAGGCCCTTTTACAATACGATAACGCATTGCCTTTTTTTGAAAAATCAGGACATCATCTTGGTCAGGGAAATATATATTTTAAGAAGGGTGAAATCTATTATTATACTGGAGATAATGTAAAGGCCATGGTCCTTTATAAAAAAGCATTGAATTTTTATAAACAAGTTAGGGAGCCAATGAGCCTTGGAAATGTTTATCGGAGAATAGCAG